>JACKGJ010000002.1 GCA_020631995.1 Candidatus Nomurabacteria bacterium
ATATAAAAGAGAGTAGGGAATAGTAGCAATGTAAACACATATGTACCTATACTGTGATTTAAAATACTCCCACTAAGATAAATGAAGTTAGCGAGGGCTAATCCTACATACGCGAGTGCAAATATGTAGGCTGGTACTAGTGCAGAAGTTAAAGCCCCTAGTTTAATAAGGGTAGAGTCACTTATTCTTTTCAAAATACCACTCCAGAGAAAATGTACAAAGAAAATGATTGGAATTGACAGTGGTATGAGTGTTAATACTAGTAATTGTTCGAGTGACTCTGGAGCGAAACTGCCAATTGTACTTTTAATGTATGTCTCGTTAATCGTTTTATATAGCAAGGTTGTATCTGGTTTGTATACAAATGCAGCAATTGTGGCTGTTAATAGGCCAATGACTATGGTTGAAATTATAGTATAGGTAGTTTGTAGATAATTCTGTAGTTCCTTAATTGAATCTTCTTTTTTACTTAATAGTTTCCTGTTGTTAAGTTTAATGATGATGGTGGTTGTTGCTAGAACAAACAAAAAAATTGCAATTGGAATAACCGAATTTCTTATCGGGATTACAAAGAATTCTATATCACCACCCCAATTAATTATTCTTTTAAAAATTGAAAAAGGTAAATGTGAGGTGGAGCTTCTGACAGTGTCTGGAGCAACAAAAAGTCTAGTAGAGTTGAGTTCTTGATCAGTTACAAAATGTATTATTGATGAGGCATCAATCTCTAGCCAAATGTTGACAATTTCAGATCTGGAAAAGACCATATGTGTGTCACCAATATCAATAGATACGTTTTGAATCCCTTCTATATCTTTAGAGGAGACGCTAATCAGGAGATTTTCTATGAAAACATCCTCATAGTGCCATTTTTGTCCGCCATTTTCAGTTATTGTCAGTTCACTCAGTGTACCCGAACGGGCCAACTTAAAATAAACACGGGCAGACTCAAGAGCTAATCCATCCACAGTTGTTATTTCAACGGTCATTGGTTTAGCCATCTCACGACTACCAATTGTCTCGAGCATGCTGCCCGCCAAAATCGCAATGATACCAATGATTGAGATTCCTATTAAAGTAAAAAACTCTCTTTTATTAAGTGGAATCTTGAGAGCTCTTAGCATAGGATAACAATTAAGGTCACAATAGCATTTTCGCTATGCAGACCACACCTTTTTAGGTGGGGTTTGTTAGTCCAGCTTATGATACCATTGTATAAAATGGCTACACTATTGACACCTAAAACAATACTCATTACCGGTGCGACAGGGTATTTGGGCAGTAATTTGACGAGGAGGCTACTGGAAGAGGATGGACACACGATTGTGGCTATGAAGCGTTCTTTTTCTAACACTCATCGAGTTAATGACGTTTCTTCAAAAATACAGTGGTTTAACCTAGATGACACTGAGTTATCGGATGTATTTGCAAAGTATAAATTTGATGTAGTTATACATTGTGCTACCGATTATGGACGCAAGGAAGTTAATCCATTGCAGATTATTGAAGCAAATCTCATTCTTCCGTTACGGTTATTAGAGTTAGCTAATAACAATAATGTTCCTGTTTTTATAAATACTGACACTATGCTTGATAAGCGGATAAGTCATTACTCTCTCTCAAAGAAACATTTTCGGGAATGGATGGCAGGATATGATAAAAAAATGGTACTCATTAATATGGTGTTGAGCCACTTCTATGGCCCCGGAGATGATCCTACTAAGTTTGTTTCGTTCATTAAACAACAGCTGGAGGAAGAAGTGCCGAGTATTCCTTTGACGAAAGGTGAACAGATACGCGATTTTGTGTATATTGACGATATTGTAGAAGCGTTTATGGTGGTGCTTGGTTCGATAGCAGAACGTAAGGCTGGAATGTACGAGTTCCAAGTGTGCGGCGGTTCACGAATTTCCATTAAAGAATTAGTGACCACTTTAAAAGAAATGCTAAAGAACAAAAATACGAAGCTTGATTTTGGTTCCTTACCTTATCGGGAATTTGAAGTAATGGATGAGCAAGGGGATAATAGTGACTTGTCTGCACTTGGCTGGCAGGCTAAGTACAAATTAAGAGAAGGACTATCACTCTTAATTGGAAAATAACATGAAATTTCTTATCACTGGTGGTTGTGGTTTTTTAGGCTCGAATTTGGCGAGTGAAGTTTTGCGCCGAGGCGATGAGTTGGTAATACTGGATAATCTGTCACGAGCGGGTGGAGAGCAAAATTTGGCTTGGCTTCAGACGCTTGGTGACTTTAGTTTTTTTCAAAAAGATGTCAGCGACTTCAACGCAGTGAAAGAGGTAATAAACACACATTTGCCAGATGTAGTTTTTCATCTCGCAGGTCAAGTAGCCATGACTACTTCTATTGAGAATCCCCGAAAAGATTTTGAAACTAATGCTCTGGGCACATTTAACGTACTAGAGGCAGTGCGTATGTGTGTGCCGGAGGCATCAATTTTTTATTCTTCAACCAATAAAGTGTATGGAGATTTAGAATGGGTAGAATACGAAGAAGGAGATACTCGCTACACTGCCGTTAATTATCCTGATGGATTTCCGGAGTCTATGCCACTCAGCTTCTCATCCCCTTACGGTTGTTCAAAAGGGTCCGCTGATCAATATATGCAGGACTATCATAAGGTTTTTGGTCTGAAAACAGTTGTCTTTAGACACTCCTCAATGTATGGTGGTCGCCAATTTGCAACAGCAGATCAGGGATGGATAGGTTGGTTTTGCGAAAAAGCTGTTGATGAAAAGTATGGAAATGGAGGGGTCTTTACTATCTCTGGCGATGGTAAGCAAGTACGTGACCTCCTACATGCTGACGATATGACAGCCTTGTATTTTGCAGCAGTTGAGAATATGGATGTGCTTGCAGGTAAAGTATTTAACATCGGGGGCGGTATGAAATTTTCGTTATCACTTCTCGAATTGTTTGCGCTTTTAGAGAAAAAGTTGAATGTTGCATTGCGTTATGAAAAACTCCCATGGCGAAAAAGTGACCAAAAAGTCTTTGTTGCAGATATAAAATCAATTTTTGAATTAACGGGCTGGCAACCAAAAGTTAACCCAGAGATAGGTGTGGGTAAGATGTTAGATTGGGTTACAAAAAATTATGGAAATAAATAAACCGAACCTCAGTGTTCTTATACCGTCGTACCGTGAGGCAGAAAATCTTCGTGTGATATTGCCTCGGATTAACCAGGTCTGCAAAGAGTCAGGCATCATTTATGAGGTCATTGTAATCGATACTGTACAGCCGATGGATGATACTGCGGAGGTTTGTAGAGTAAATAAATCTCGTTATATTAATCGTCGAGGTGGCAACCGTTATGGGGATGCGGTGCGTACTGGAATCTCGGATGCAGAGGGCGAATACGTTATTTTTATGGATGCAGATGGCTCACATACACCCGAATTCATTCCGAAACTTTTTTCCGCACGAACCGAAGCAGATGTTGTTATTGCGTCGCGGTATGTTGACGGTGGAGAAACCGATAATGCTAGACATTTGGTATTAATGAGCCTAATTGTTAACTGGATATACTCGTTCGTACTCAATCTGCCTTGTAAAGACGTTTCGAACAGTTTCAAGCTGTACCGTGCGAACGATCTCAAGCATTTACGGTTACAGTGTCAAAATTTTGATATTGTTGAGGAAATCCTCTTCAAACTTAGACGGACACATACCAATCTGCTTATAAGTGAATTAGCTTACACCTTCAAAAAACGAATGTTCGGTGAGACAAAACGGAACCTATTTTTGTTTATGGTCACGTATATTTGGACACTGGTGCGTCTCCGTCTCAGTGTGTTTGATGTCAAAGTGCACCAAAAGGCATTTTCACGCTTTGCCGTGGTGGGAACTTTGGGCTTTATAGTTAACCTTGCAGTGTTCACTGTAGCCTATATATTCTTAGAGCAGCATATAGCCGCAGCGATTATTGCCTTTGCAGTCGCAGTTACGCAAAATTTTATCTTCAACCGTGCATGGTCATTTTCCCATCGTGTAACGAGCAGGGGGATATTAATCGCATATATCACTTATGTCTTAGTTAACCTGTTTGGCCTTCTAGTCAATCTTATTATTCTCGAAGGACTGATAACTCATTTCAACTTTATGCCTATTATTGCGCAGGTAGCTGGTGTAGGTGCCGGTATGTTTGCCAATTATTTTGGCGCACATCTTTTTGTATTTACTCCACGTGTTGATGGGCTGCCGGAGAAGAAGGGAAAAATTTAGACACGGTACGACGTTTTATAGTATCGATAATTATCTTAAGGAGTGGCCATAGTCCGTGGTAGTCGACGATGATCAGTTTAAATCCGTCGATCACATTTCGCCAATTTTTGGCCCGTAGGTTGGCTTTGATCACGGTCCAATAGGCTCCGGGAGCACCGGCGTCAATGTTCTTTAAGTATTGTGTTCTAGCTTCACCTTCTGGGTAAATTGAGGCGATTTGATTCGTTAGATTGTCCCAGTCGGCTTTAATTTCAGCAATACTACGGTTCACTAAAGACTGTGGTCCGGTAGATTTAATACTAGAGTAATAGACGACAGTTGGCTCATTGATAGAGCCAACTGGGTAGTTGGAGGCTACCCGTGCCCACATCTCAACATCTGAAGAGAGGGAAGACTCAATGAAACCACCAAGCTTATCGTAAGCCTCTTTCTTGACCATCACGGCCGAACAAACCCCGTAAGGGCAGGTGAGAGCCTTGGCCCCAGCTGCGTACAGTTCATCGGTCTTCCGCGGATGGTGGGTTCGGGTGGTCTCGTCCCCCTCGGTTATTGTGTATGAATCCGCATGGATCAAACCAATTTCAGGATGTTTTTTGATCAAGGTACGGTATTTCTCAATTGCGTTGGGCAGCATTACATCATCAGCATGGAATATCATTAACCAATCACTTTTGCATAACTCGATACAGCGGTTAAAGTTGCCTGACATACCGAGATTAGTTTCGTTCTGAATACAGGTAATTCTCGGCTCATAACTTTTGGCAATTTCAAAAGTTTTGTCTGTTGAACAGTTGTCAACAAGGATAATATTATCAATCTCACTGGCATTTTCGAGCACACTTTCTATACATCGTGCAATTTGCGCTTCTTTGTTGTATGAGGGAATGGCGATTGTGATAGTCATATTTATTTATTTAAAAAACTACGTTGGATGCCTTCGAGAAGTGACACCTTAGGTGACCAACCAGGCAATATTTCACCTTTATCCATCGGTATCATTGTCTCACGATCACGGTAAGGGAAGCCACCAAAGTTTATTTTAAGATCCCCCTTCACTCCTTTTGCAAACATTTTGGCTAATTTTTTTAGGGTCATACGCTCCGGTGACATTAATGTATATGAGTGTCCGGTAAACGATTTGGCGTTATTGCTAGTTGCATGTTCTATGGCTAATAAGTAGCCATCGATGACATTATCTATATAACTGATATCAATAATTTGCTCGCCGGGAGACATTTCAAGTGTTTTACCCTCTTTGATAGCGTTACTCCATAGGTTGAATAGTTTAGGTCGAGTATCACCGGGGCCGAAGGTGTTATAAAGCTCTAGGGTTAGAATGATGGTGTTGGTTGTTTCGGCGTAATACTGACAGATGTCTTGAAAGGCTTGTTTAGTTGCGGCGTAGAGATTAGTAGGGCTATATGGACGGCTTTCAAAATGTTGAACAAAACTTCCGGTGTTTATGAAAAAAGTAACTCCTGCCGTCGTGGCTGCATTGATTATTTTAGTACCAAATTTGACGTTTGAGTCGATCAAAGATTCTATGTCTTCAGGAGTGTGTGACATAAGATAAAGAGAAGCTAGATGAACCACACCATCAAACCTCTCTCTCTTGAATATTTCTTCAAGCTCATTTTGAGTTTCTGGCAAGGTTATAATCGAGACTTCTTTTGGGATGGTGTCGGTTTGGCTAGTGGTGCGAACTAAGATTGAGACATCGTCACCGTGGTCTAAAAGCCTCTGCACCAAGTGTTGTCCAATAAAACCAGTGGCTCCAGTGATAAGAATTTTCATACATTAGAGGTATTTTGAGATAGGGAGGATGTAATAAATTCCTCTAAAGAGGGAAGATTCTGGTCACGCTCTGATAGGATAGGTTTATTATTTCCCCAATTCATGCCAAAGGAGTCGTATTGTACACCGCATTCAAAATCTGGATCACGCATCTTTGTCTGAAAGTAAACGGTGTGAGTATTGTCTTCTAGAGCACGAAAACCATGTAGGCAACCTTCGGGAATATAGATAGCGGTGTGGTTTCGGCTTGAAAGTTCAGTCTGAAAAAAGTTTTTATAGGTCGGAGAATCAGGTCGAACATCAAGCACTGCATCTAAAACAGAACCGTTTGACACATAAATAAGCTTACCGCATTCAGTGTGGGCACTTTGGCCATGCATACCTCTTATTACGTCACGACCGGAGATAGAAAAGAAATGTTCTGGAAAGTGGGTGGGTAGGCCATATCCCTTGAACACTGTTTCAGTATAGATCTTGGTAAGAGAGCCACGGTTATCTTCGAAGCGATCAAGTTCAATTAGATAGACACCGTCAATTGGAGAGGGGAGTACGTTCATGATAAGTGAAATTTTATCACAAAAAAGCCGGTTGCCCGGCTTTTGTTGTAGTTTTAGCGTGATGCAATGAATTCGTTGACGCACTCCTTCACATACTCTCTTTGCTCACGAGTGAGTCCTTGGTGACAAGCGAAGACCATTCCGCCCCGCATAACTTGGTCAGTATGAGGGTAGGCCTTCTCGGCAAGGCGGTGAGGGATATTTTTGAAGGCTGGCTGCTTCAGTACATTGCCAGTGAAAATCGGTCGAGTCTGTATGCCCTTGTTCTCAAGGAAGGTAGCAAACTGCTTACGATTAAAAGGAGCGTCATCACGAATGATAACAGGGAAGGCAAGCCAGTTGGTTTCGCTGTGCTCAGTTTGTCGTGGCAGTATGAAATACTTTTCATAGCGCTTGAAAAATTCAACTAGTTCAGCGTAATTTTCCTTTCGAGCTTTACCAAATTCTGGCAACTTCTCTAACTGAACGAGCCCAAAGGCAGCTTGAAGTTCTAGTGGGAGGAAGTTGTAGCCGATTTCGCTAAAGATGAATTTGTTGTCGTATTCAATACCATCCAGCTCAACATTAAAGCGGTTTTCTAGAAGTTCTGAGGCAGCGTTTTCGCCAAATAGGGAAGAACGTCGCCCCCATCCACGCAAGACTACAAGGCGTTCTGCTAAAGCAGCATCGTGTACCATTACCATTCCGCCGCCGCCGGCACCGTTGATAATGTGGGACCCATAGAAGCTGGTGGTCGTGATATGGGAGTAGTCACCGGTAGGTTTGTCTTTATAAAGACCTCCCAATGTGTCGCAAGAATCTTCTACTAGCCAGAGTCGATGTTTGTATGCAATTTCCTTGAGCGCTTCTAGGTTGGGAATATTACCAAGGAGAGATGGGATCATTAAAACTTTAGTCTTTGGGCCGATGGCCTTCTCGACAGCCTCAGGATTGACGATGTAGGTATCTGGGTCGATGTCGACGAAGACTGGGACTAAACCTTTCTGAATTATTGGTGCCACTACAGTTCCAAAAGTGAGCAGAGGGGTAATTACTTCGTCACCAGGTTTAAGGTCCATTACTTCAAAAGCTAACAAGTTAGCTGAAGAACCAGAGTTGACCATTACACCGTATTTCTTGCCAAACATTTCGGCAATTTTCTTTTCAAATTCGTCAGCCTTAGGACCAAGGGCAGTGTTACCTTTTAATACTTCTACTACGGCGTTTATTTCAGCGTCGCCGTGGACTGACTGAGCATATGGAACTTTCATATTCTGATATTTTCACTAATTCGTAAATTAGGGCTAGCGTATAGTATTTATGCTTGGTCTGCAAGGATATAAGAAAACCCCGGCGCAAAGGTGCGCCGGGGCTGTGTGTTGATGAGAAAGAGGTCAGGTTTTTTTCAGTGTGACCGTTTCAACTGTCACAAAGTCTTCATTGATGACTCCGACCTTCCTCATTTTTTCGATTTCGTTATAGAACAGCCAGTTAAGAAGGGCAGCATTACCGGACCGGATCTTTCCAGTATAGAAATTTTGCCACACTTCATCCGGGGTAAGTGCGAAGACATGTAGGCCACCATCCGACTTGGTGTGGTTGTCAAAATGCATCCCTGACAAATAAATCACGCCATAAAGTTTGCCGAGGGCCATGTCTGAGACCATGGGGTGAACGACGTGGCGTGCCATGTAGACAATGCCTTGTGGTGATGCACCCGTTTCCTCCTCAAGTTCGCGGAGAAAACCAGCCTTAAAGGTCTTGTCCTCCTTGTCGACTGCGCCACCCGGAAACTCGAGTGAGCTATATGGACCAAATTCCGTAAGATCAATAGTCTGACCACCCATAGTCACTTCTGTTATTTGCTCGAATCGTCCTTGTGGGGGACGTTGCTCGACCACCATAAGCAAACGGCCGTCAGGCAAAACGGGCACCATTCCTACAGCGTGCGAGTTCCAGACACCTTTGGAATCGATTAGTTCAATATAGGCGGCATAGGGATATCTGCCATTAGCAAACAGTGCACGTTGCCGACCAGTCGAGGAGCAGTGAATAACTGTCCTGTGTCGGTATGAACTGTCAACCACTGCAAAAAACTTGCCGTCTTCCCATACTTCATTCGCTAAGATGACTTCCCAGTTAAGATCTACCAACGTACGTACTCCATTTGATTGAGGAACTGCTCGCACTCTACAACACAAATTATATTTTAACAAGGCTAGTCTGATTGACTCTAGGTACTAAATACTATTGAATAGACTTCTAATATGGACACAGAGCAACTGAAAGACTTTTATCGCGGTAAGACAGTGTTGGTGACCGGACACACTGGTTTTAAAGGGTCTTGGCTGACTCTGACGTTGCTTGCGATGGGAGCCAAGGTGGTCGGGGTAGCTCTGCCCCCTAAGACCAAAAAAGATATCTTTGTACTCACTGGTCTGCAGTCAGAGGTTAGTCATCACGAATTTGATATTCGTAACTTTGAAAGACTAACTGCACTTATTTCGGCCGAGAAGCCGGATGTTGTTTTTCATCTCGCAGCACAACCCTTGGTCCGACAAAGCTATCAAGAACCGCTTGAAACATTTACTACAAATGTGACTGGAACTGCTAATGTCTTGGAAGCAATGCGTTTGTCTAAATGTGTTAAGGCGGCGGTTATGATTACGACTGACAAAGTGTATGAAAATCGTGAGTGGATATATGGATATCGTGAGAGTGATCCACTTGGTGGACACGATCCGTATAGTGGTAGTAAGGCGGCGGCAGATATAGTTATTGATTCGTACAGAAAAAGTTTTTTCGCACCTGATAAATATAACGACACACACAACACGCTAGTTGCTACCGCACGTGCCGGTAATGTCATCGGTGGGGGAGATTGGGCGCAAAATCGTTTGGTGCCAGATATTATGCGAGCAGTGTTCGAAGGTAATGGCATTATAACTTTGCGCAATCCTGGTTCCACTAGACCTTGGGAGCACGTGTTGGAGTCAGTTTCTGCTTATCTAACCTTAGGTATGCGGTTAGGGAATGGTGACAAAGAAGTGTCTGGAAACTGGAACTTTGGTCCGAGTACGGATTCTTTTGTGTCAGTGGGGCAGGTAACCGAAAGGGCATTAGGACTTCTCGGTAAAGGTTTTTTGAATGTGGAACCAGATGCTACGTTGCGCGAAGCCAACGAGCTGGTACTTGATGTCACCAAGGCTGCTCGTATTCTCGGTTGGCGCTCAAAGTGGGACGTCGATGAGACTATACTTAAGACGGTTGATTGGTATCGCGGTGTGGAAGAGAATCCCTCCTCAGCCTTGGATGTTACAAAAAAGCAGATTGAGGAGTATTTTAATTTTCAAAAAAAAAGTCTATGAAAGTAGTTATTTTAGCTGGGGGATTAGGAACTCGACTTTCCGAAGAAACACACGTGCGACCTAAGCCGATGGTGGAGATTGGCGGTATGCCGATTCTTTGGCACATAATGAAAATTTACTCCTCTTATGGATTTAATGATTTTGTAATTTGTCTTGGTTACAAGGGAGAATATATAAAGGAGTGGTTTGCACAATATCACTTGAGACAAAGCGATGTTACTTTTGACTTTGAAATGGGCGCAATGAAATTTCATAGTCCAACCAAGGAACCATGGAAGGTGACTTTGATCGATACTGGGGCGGAGACAATGACTGGTGGTAGATTACTCCGCCTTAGGGAACTTATTGGAAATGAAAGATTTATGATGACCTACGGTGATGGTGTAGGTAATGTGGATATTAAAAAATTACTTGAGCATCATGAAAAGGGTGAAAAGTTGGGCACTGTGACAACCTTTATTCCCGGCGGACGCTTTGGTGTAGTAGAAATAGATGATAATAATCAGGTGACAACTTTTAGTGAAAAGACTGACAATCAAAAAAGAGTCAGTGCTGGATATTTTGTTCTCGAACCTAAGGTGTTTGATTATATTAAGGAAGGGGACGCAACTATTTTTGAACAAGAGCCTTTGAAGACATTGGCTCACGAAGGACAATTACAATCATACCCACACCACGAGTTTTGGCATCCAATGGATACTTTGAGCGATAAGCATAAGCTTGAAGAGATGTGGGAGTCAGGACAGGCGCCTTGGAAGGTTTGGAAGTCTTAATATAGGATATAGGCAGAAATGCTATAATTTGTGCATCAAAAGCTATGAAATATCGCCTCACTAAATTCGCCAACAGTATCGACGGACAACCGATGTTTAAGGTGCTGGCTAAGGTGCAAGAGATGCAACGTCAAGGTAAAGACATTGTACATTTCGAAATTGGTGATCCGGACTTTGATACACCTAAGAATATTGTGGAAGCCGCGAAAGAAGCGCTTGATGCTGGAAAAACACACTACGCACCGTCGATTGGTGTCAAAGAATTGCGCGAGTCAATTCAAAGAGCGACTGAGCGCTCACGTGGTTTTAAGCCAGATCTAGATCAGATCTTAGTAGTTCCTGGTGCCAATATGGGAATTTATTATGCTGTTAGTTGTTTAGTAGAACCAGGTGACGAGGTTATCGTACCTGATCCGGGATTCCCAACCTACTACTCGGTAATAAAGGCATGCGGAGTGAAGGCGGTACGTGTGCCACTACGTGAAGAAAACTCTTTCCGAATGAATCCAGAAGATGTAAGGAAAGCTATTACGGATAAAACTCGGTTGATAATTCTCAATTCTCCTCAGAACCCAACTGGTTCGGTAATGACGAAAGAGGAAATCGAGGAGATTGCTCAAATTGCTAAGGATCACGATATCTACATCTACAGCGATGAAATTTATTCACGTATGTATTACGCAGAAGGCGTAAGTTTCCGTAGCCCATCCTTTCTTGATGAGTGTAAAGAGAGGACTATTGTTGCCAATGGCTTTAGTAAGGCTTTTGCTATGACGGGATGGAGAATCGGAGCGCTGGTTGGACCAGCGGATGTTATTGCTAAGATGGAGTTATTGCTCCAGACCACTTCTTCTTGCGTACCACCGTTCATTCAATATGCTGCCATTGAAGCGGTAGAGGGAGACCAGAGCGCGGTTAAAATGATGGTTGGTGAATATAAGGAGCGAATGCAAACTTTGGTTGATGGCCTAAATGATATAAAGGGTATTAAATGTCTTGCACCAGGTGGAGCGATTTATATATTCCCAAATATCAGTGGTACTGGTATGACGAGTGCAGAGTTTGCCGACTTTGCACTAGAGAAAGCTGGTGTGGCAGTGCTCCCTGGTACTAACTTTGGTGAGTACGGAGAAGGTTATATAAGAATGTGTGTGGTTAGTTCACGTGCAGATATTGAAAAGGGCGTGAAAAGATTAAAAGAAGCAATTGAGGCCAGATAAAAATATGCGAGTAGTAGATTACATTGTCGACAGACTATATAAAGAAGGGGCAAAAGATATTTTTATGCTTACCGGGGGCGGTATGATGTTCCTATCTGATGCTGTGGCCGTTCACCCGAAAATGAAGGCACTTTGTAATCATCATGAACAAGCCTGCTCGATGGCCGCGGTTGGTTATGCAAAATACACTGAGGGAATCGGGGTCTGTTTCACTTCGACTGGTTGTGGTTCTACTAACGCTATGACCGGACTTCTGGACGCTTGGCAGGACAACTTACCCGTGGTGTTTGTGTCTGGTCAGGTTAAACGTAAAGAAACTACACACAACTCAGATATACCACTTCGACAAATTGGTACTCAGGAGGCAAACATTATTGAACTAGTGCAGCCGATTACTAAATACTCAGTAATGGTGAATGAGCCAAATGAAATTGCTTATCATCTCGAAAAAGCACTATATCTTGCGCGTACCGGCCGTCCTGGTCCTGTATGGCTTGATATTCCAATGGATGTGCAGGGAGCTGATGTGAATCTTAAAACTGCGAAGAAATTTAACCCTTCAGAATTAAAGTCTGACTATCAAACTGTTCCAGATAAAAAGTCTATCTCGCAGTTAGAGAAGATGATAAAGGAAGCCAAGCGTCCAGTCCTTATTGCCGGACAAGGTGTGAGATTATCTGGTGCGCTTAAAGAATTTAGGGAATTTTCTAAGAAATACAAAATACCTGTTGTTTCCCCTTACTTAGGTATTGGTACCTTACCAACAGCAGACAAATCCTATATCGGGACTATTGGCACTAAAGGTAGTAGGGCAGGTAACTTGGCTATGCAGAACTCAGACCTACTAATTGTCTTAGGTAGTCGCTTGTCTGTTACTGCTATTGGTTACGAATACGAATTGTTTGCCAGGGAAGCTAAAAAGGTAGTGGTGGATATTGATCCAGTCGAGCATAAGAAACCGATAGTAAAGATTGACCTATTTATTAATGCTGATATCAAAGAATTCCTCGATCGGTTCAAACCTTCGGTGATTGGTATGGAACAATCTTGGACAAAGATATGTCTTGACTGGAAGACTCGTTACCCGGTCTGCCTACCTGAATACCGGAAGTACAAAGGCAAGATAAGTATGTACAACTTAGTCGATACTCTTTCGCGTTTGATGGATGATAAGGCGGTGGTTGTGTCAGATGCTGGGTCAGCCTTTTATGTCACCAGTCAGGCGGTAAATCTACGAGGGAGACAACGCTACCTAACTTCCGGTGGACAGGCCGATATGGGCTTTACTCTGCCGGCGGCTATCGGAGCGGCGGTAGGGAAGAAAGGAGAGGTGTTCGGTATCACGGGGGACGGTTCATTCCAATTAAATATTCAGGAACTTCAGACTATTGTTCACAATCAACTACCAGTTAAGATATTTATACTGAATAATAATGGTTATCTTTCCATTCGTGCCACTCAGAATAAGTTTTTCGAAGGACGGCTAATTGGTACTGGGCCTGAGTCTGGCGTATCGATGCCTAATTTCAAGAAGATTGCCGATGCGTACGGAATTAAATATTTTAAGTTTAAGGACAGCAACAAACTTGAGACTGAGCTGAAGAAAGCGTTAGCTTTCAAAGGCCCAGCACTTTGTGAAGTCATATGTCCACCTAATGAGCTGGTGGTGCCAGCTGTTTCATCTCTGAAACGCCCTGATGGCAAAATGGTGTCACGACCGCTTGAGGATATGTTGCCGTTTCTTGACCGAGGTGAATACCGGAAAAATATGATAGTAAAGCCGGTAGATGAATAGTGTCGCTAGACGTAGTTTAATCATGGAGAACACAACACAGATAAAGGTCGCAATACTAGGTGCGACTGGATATATTGGACGTTCTTTGGTTGCAACCGCCGACGCGCACGGTTTTGAGATTGTGTCATTTTCGAGAGATGTTAGTCGAGCAAAAAAGGTATTTGCCTCATATAACATTGACGATCAGTCAGTATCTTCATACGACAGTTTTTTAGATCAGAATTTCGATGTAGTAATAAATGCTACCGGTATTGGTAGTCCACGGGAGATAACTAATAATCCAACCAAAGTGTTTTCAGTGACTGAGGAGATGGATTCTCTTATATTCTATTATTTAGATAAATACCCTAATACACGAGTTTTTAATATTAGTTCTGGTTCTGTATATGGTTTGTCTGCAGGACAGCCAATAGAGAAGGGAATATTAGCTACGTTTGACCCATCACACTTAGACCCCGGCAACTACTACTCTTTAGCAAAGCTTCACTCTGAAGCAAAACATCGAGCTTGGTCAGACCACAATATAGTAGACCTACGTGTATTTGCTTTCATTAGTCGGTGGCTTGATACGGATGAAACGTTTTTTATCGCTGAAGTAGCAAATTGTTTGTTAAACGATAAAGTATTCTATACCAAGCAGAGTGATATGGTGCGTGACTACTGTACGGCTGATGATTTGTGGAAAGTGATTGAGTTTTTGTGTGATAGACCGGCGCAAAATGCAGTTTTTGATATGCAGAGTAAGTCACCAGTTGCTAAATTTGAGTTACTTGACCATTTGTCTCTAAAATTTGGATTGAAGTATAAAGTATCAAAAGAGCTAATGGATCAAAGTCCGACAGGGCAGAAGAACGCTTATTACTCTAAATCAAATGCATTAACTAACTCAGGTTTCATACCGCATTTCACAGCACTGGAAAATCTAAGTAGTGAGCTCAAGGCGTTTCTGTCTCTCTGAGATTCTTTAAACGTACGATGAGTATGAAAGGTAGTGCCAAGAGTGTATAAGAAATAAATGTGGACCACGCTGCACCTACGATTCCATACTTTGGTATCAGGTATAGGTTTAAAAGAATATTTAAGACGGCAGTCGCAAACGAAGACACAAAAATTAATACTCGTCGGTTTTCTGCGATAAGGAAGTAGCGGGCCACGACGTCTAAAGATGCCCATACTCCTGCCCATACGTATATGGCAAAGACAGCAGCACTGGAAACAAAAGCCGGTCCATAAAGTAGTACCATTAGAGGCTCAGCCAACAATGATAAAGGTAAGGCTATTAATACTCCGAGGAACACCATAAAAGCCGCAAGGATGATTAGTCGTTTTCTATATTCAGAGAGGCCGACTGCTCTCGCGTTCACAATAGCGGGGAAGAGTGTGGAGACTATGATAGCAGGAACAAAAAGCCAAACTTCTGCAATTCTAACTGCCGCATCATAAAGGCCCACTGCAGTACTATCCACCAGAGGTTTTAGCATTACTTGGTCAATGCGAACGTAGACAGTAGTAAAAGCGGCGATGAATATGAATGGCCAAGAATCTTTCAGAAGACCGATTGCTATACCTTTGTCGAAGTACCACGCTAACATACTGCCGTAATGTTGTAAGTGTATGTAAATAAGTAGCGTAGCGTACAGAACAGCTTCGAAGAGCAATATTATACCGATGTACAATATTCCTTCACCAATAAAAATCACCATTAGTTTTAGTATGTTAAGCGTTAGTACGACTATCAGTGTGATAATAGTCATATACTTTTGAGCAACATCAGCCTGAAACTCGTAGCTGATTACATTAAATGCATTAAAAATGAAGGTGGCTGATAGCATCAAGATTATTGCGCGAGAGACATCATCTTCGGAAAGTATAAAAGCCATAATCATGGTCAATGCCGTAGCTGAAAATCCAGCCAATAACTTTAAAATAAATGCCGAACCCAGATAAGCGTTACGTTTTTCTGGATATTTGATTAGGTCGCGGTAGAGAATATTGTCGATTCCTAAAGAGGCTATGATGGAAAATAGACCAACAAAAGAAATGGCATAGCTCAGTTGCCCGTAATTTTCTGGACCGAGGTAGCGGACTAGGTAGATGGTGACAAAAAAGGCTACAATAATACTAGTGATACGGGAAAAAAGCGCCCAGAGAGTGTTTGTTGCGTAGCGCCTGAGGCCGACGTTATCCCAACGTCCTACGAGTTTCATATAGATCCAATCAGGCAGGATCTTTTTAAGTAGATTATTTAAATAGATAGTCACATTACTTGACGTTGACTTGTTTTAGATACCAATTGTAGGTCTCTTTAACTCCCTCAGGAAGGGCAATTTTATGCTTCCAGCCGAGAGAATGAAGTTTGGAGACATCTAGGAGTTTCCTTGGGGTACCGTCTGGTTTATCGGTATCCCACACAAGCTCACCTTTATAACCAACCGTATCACGGATAAGTTCTGCTAACTCCTTAATAGTGACGTCCTCACCAGTACCGACGTTCACTATTTCTGAACCATCATAATTATTCATTAGATGAACTGCTGCATCGGCCAAATCATACACGTGAAGGAATTCACGCATTGGACTACCAGTACCCCACATAGATACTGTTGGGGAATTAGTTTTCTTGGCTTCGTGGAATTTACGAATCAGGGCCGGGAGGACGTGTGAACTTTCAAGATCAAAGTTGTCATTAGGACCATAGAGGTTGGTTGGCATCAAACTGATGAAGTTAGTACCGTATTGCTTATTATATGACTGACACATCATAATGCCGGCAATCTTAGCAATCGCGTAGGCATCGTTTGATGGTTCAAGTGGTCCAGTAAGTAGGTACTCTTCTTTAATCGGTTGGGGAGCGAGTTTAGGGTAGATGCAAGAGCTGCCTAAAAAACAGAGTTTTGTAACACCGTTTTTATAGGAACTATCGATTATATTGTTTTGGATGACGAGATTTTGATAAATAAAATCAGCTGGATGATCTTTGTTGGCGAGAATGCCACCCACTTTGGCAGCAGCATCAAAGACATACTCTGGTTTTTCAGTAACAAAAAATTCAGAAACGGCCTCTTGATTAAGTAAATCAAGTTCGTCCCTAGTTTTTTTGATGGTGTTTGTATAACCTGCGTTTTCTAACGCACGCACAATGGCTGAACCAACGAGTCCACGGTGTCCGGCTACATAGATTTTTGAATCCTTTTCCATCGGTTGATTATACTATTATTAAGGTACAGGTAAATACAAACCTTGATTTTATATAAAAAATGTGTTATTAAGTTATGAGCAGTTTCGGGCTATATGTCCGTTCAGTTCGTCCAACATATACATAATACGAGGGAAAGGAAATGCCAATGTCTTACGATCCTTTTTATCCTGAATCTGCTGAACAGATTCAGGATATTGCCAAGTCACGGAAATTTATTCCGGATAATATTTTCACTACGGTCCGGCAGTGGTCGTATACACCTACTGCAGACTTCATTCCGACGCGGTATGGTCCGCGAGGTTTTGAATTCATGTTGGCGAAACGTCATGAGGTCCCCTGGGGAGGGCAATGGTTCTTCGCTGGCGGTCGAATTCTTCCGGGAGAAGTTCCGGAAGAAGGTATGGTGCGGGGGTGTCTCCGAGAATTGGGATTCATGCCAAGATCTGACAATACACGGTTTATGCTGTGGCAGTCGGTCTACAACCCCGAATGCGTCCATGGTGGTGAAGGTTACTTTACCATGAGCGCGTGCTGGCAGGTGTGGGTTGAGGCTGATCTAGAAATCAAGCTTGATGCGACCCAGTCTGAATTCAAGTGGTTCACACCAGGGGAAGCTCTTGAAACAGTTTTCTCTACTTATGTGAAGAAAGCTTCACGACACCTTCAGATGGATCCATCTCGCGACTACTTCGAAGAGTGAGAGGTTGCCCACAGGCGCAGAGCGCCGCTACATCCGTAGCGGCGCTCATTTTTTATACCTAAAAATCACAGCTTAAAGTCATCTTTATTAAAACCACCAGACTTAAGTCTGGTGGTTAGCTACAGCTAATTATTTATATTCTTTCGCACCTCGTGTATTTTCTTCATTGCGTTTTTCTGTAGTTCTTGTTCAGCGTCTGCTAAGTCGTTCTCTACCATCTCACGGATCATTTGGCCAAAAGTGATTTTTGGTTCCCATCCGAGTTTTTCTTTGGCTTTACGAGGGTCTCCTAGGAGTGAATCAACTTCTGTTGGACGATAATAGTGTGGGTCTATCTTAATAAGTGTTTTATTAGTTTTGGTATCAATACCTTTCTCTTCGGCTCCGCTACCCTCAAAACGCAGATTGATACCAACATTAGCAAAAGCGACCTCGCACAACTTTCGTACTGAGTGTTGAGTGCCGGTTGCTATGACGTAATCGTCAGGCTTTTCTTGTTGAAGCATTAACCACATCGCTTCAACAAAGTCCTTAGCGTGTCCCCAGTCTCTCTCTGCGTTTAGGTTTCCAAGTAATAGGATTTCCTCAAGTCCGAGTGCGATGCGTGCGGCAGCACGAGTTACTTTTCGGGTCACGAAAGTTTCTCCTCGACGCGGAGACTCGTGATTGAACAGAATTCCACTTGAGGCGTGCATACCGTAGGCCTCTCGGTAATTTACTGTAATCCAGTGACCATAAAGTTTAGCGGCACCGTAGGGGCTTCTTGGATAGAAGGGGGTGCTTTCATTCTGGGGTGGGGCAGAGGCACCAAACATCTCTGAAGTGGAGGCCTGATAGAAACGGGTCTTTTTTTCTAAACCGAGAAGCCGGATAGCTTCGAGTATACGAAGTGTACCAAGTCCATCAGAGTTTCCTGTGTATTCAGCAGTCTCGAAGGAAACTTTTACGTGACTTTGGGCTGCTAGATTATATATTTCGTCAGGCTGAACCTCTTGGATGATACGGATGAGATTAGTTGAGTCAGTTAAGTCACCGTAGTGTAGGATGAACTTGCGATTTTCAATTTCTGGACCCTGGTAGAGATGTTCCAATCGTCCAGTATTAAAAGAGCTGGAACGGCGGATTATACCGTGGACCTCATAGCCTTTTTCTAGTAGTAATTCAGCCAAATATGAGCCATCTTGCCCAGTAATGCCAGTTATCAGTGCTTTTTTCATCCCGTTAGAAATTAGTGATTGTGTTGTCATAAGTGTTGAACCTCCTCCTGGAAGATTATTGTCGCTCGTACCGCCAGGTCCCAGTAAGGGATTTCTAACGGGACTCGTAATGGCGGGAGTATACCCTGAAGTTCTGCCAAAGTCATCCTTGAACCCCTCAATGTTATTTTCGTCAAACTTTTTGAGTGCCTCGGCAGACTTTTGAATCATCCAGGATGACGATTGCATCTTTCCGCCAGCGCCGACGTTGTAGACCATTTCTATGCCAAGACTTTGGCACAAATCTGCCTCTGGAGTATTTGTGTTCCTTCGGTCGCCGCCATTTGCAAAAATGTCAGGACGTAATTTTTCAAGTGCTTTACAAACAGTGGTGTCTGAATCTTGAGAGGTGTGTTCGGTCACTATCACTTCGTCAACAGCTCGATAGCCTTTTATGACTTCGACTCTCTCTGCTTCTGGCATAAAGACAAAGCCCTTTTTTTGCATCAGCCAATTATCGTTGTTGACTATGACCACTAGTTTATCGCCCATTTTTTTGGCCTCATCAAACATTCTGATGTGCCCGACGTGTAAAGGGTCGAATCCTCCCGATACGGCGACCACTCTCTTCGGATTATTATCCATGATGTATATAAATATATGTCGGAAAGTTGCTTGCCTCAAGGCGATATATATGGCGGAGATGGTTTTGGTCAAAAGTGACAGTTGCGGTATAGTTTCTCCAATATGAAAGATTTACTTAAATGGGTGATGTATGGGGCGGTGTTTGCGGTACCATTCGTTTTATTGTTAGTATCGAGCACAATGTTCTTCCCTTATATTACTGGGAAGAATTTTGCTTTTAGGATTTTGGTGGAGATAGGTTTTACTGCTTGGTTACTACTGATGTTGATAGATAGGGCGTATCGTCCACAACTGTCATATATATTGTATGCAATCTTGGGGCTACTCGGAGTGATGCTACTAGCTAATCTATTTGGTGAGTATTCGCCAAAGAGTTTTTGGAGTAATTATGAGCGTATGGAAGGTTGGGTGACACTGCTTCACTTCTCAATGTACTTCGTGGTGCTAGGGTCAGCTCTCACTAATGAAAAACTTTGGAATCGCTTTTTTAACATAGCTCTGGTAGCAGGAGCAATAATGTCTCTGTATGCGCTAGCACAAGCGTCGGGCATTTATGATATTAGTCAGGGTACGAGCTGGCGCGTAGATGGTCGTCTGGGTAACTCTTCATATCTCGGTGTCTATATGCTGTTTCATATATTCATAGCAGGTTGGCTATTTATAAGAGCCAAATCTAGGAATGTGAAGTTTGTCTACGGCGGACTGATAGCGCTCTTTATTTATATCCTCACTCAAACTGGTACTCGTGGGGCGGTCTACGGCTTGATTGGCGGGAGTATTTTATCCTTCTTGTACTTAGCTATAATGGCGCCAAAAGGAGCGGCTATTAAGAAATGGGCTTTGGGAGGATTTTTGGCAGTAGTACTACTAGTGTGTGGTATGTGGTCTATTCGGGACACGGAGTTTGTGAAAAATAATCCAGCACTGGACCGCTTTACCGGCACCACGTTAGCTGAGGGTAATATCCGTTTCACTGTATGGCAGATGGCTTTAGAGGGAGTGAAGGAGCGACCAATCTTAGGTTGGGGGCAAGAGAATTTCAGTTATGTATTTAACAAATACTACGATCCAGCACTATATGGTGCGGAGCCTTGGTACGACCGTACACACAACATCTTTATGGACTGGCTGATTGCTGGTGGCATTCTTGGCTTAGTAGCATACCTAGCGGTACTCGTAAGTGGTTTATGGTATTCGGTACTACGACCATTTTATGTTCGTATTAAAAACGGTGTTGAGGAGTATGTACATTTCTCGGTCTACGAGCAAGCTTTAATACTTGGTCTCTTGGCTGCGTATATGTTCCATAACCTATTCGTCTTCGATAACTTAGCTAGTTGGATTTTTTACGCAGTAGTGTTAGCTCTCATTCATAGTCGAGTCAGTTATGAATGGATGACAATATCTAATTTTACTATCGATCGCGATATGTGGAATAAGCTAGCAGTACCAAGTGGAGTGGCTGTTCTTTTTGTGGTGATCTACTTCGTGAACATTCCTTCAATACAAGCCGCACAAAATATCATTGATGCTTATCGTGCTACCACTCCTTCAGCAAAATTGGAAAAATTTGAAACAGCATTTAATCGTGGTGGTTTAGGAGACCAAGAGATATTTGAACAATCAGTCCAGGTCAGTGCACAGCTCTACGGAAATCCAAGTACCAGTGAAGATGATAAAGAAAAGATAGTGAAGTTGTATAAAGAACTGGAAGAGAAGATGATGTCTAAAAAGCCAAACGACGCACGACTTCACATTATTGCCAGTAACTTCTATCGAATAACAGGAGACTTAAATTCAGCGATGACATCACTCAATACTGCCGAGGAACTTTCTCCAAACAAGCAGACAATCAAGGAAGAACAAGGTGTTGTGTATATGATGGCAGGTAAAAGTGAGGAGGCACTTGAGCGATTTCAAACAGCTTACTTACTAGATGAAAGAAACGAAAAGGGTAAAGTTAGATTGGCGGCAGCATATCTTTTTGCTGATAAACAAAAAGAATTTGAAGTGTTACTAGACTTGGAAACTTTAAGTGATAATCCTAGCCTTTTGTCTGCAGTTGTAAACGAGCCTTTGCTACTCTCAATTGCTTATCAGAAGAAAAATTATTCCCTTCTTGAGTTGATTATTGAGGAGAGGGTAGTAGCTTCACCTTTAGACACAGGCTTGCGAACTAACTTGTCAGCTTTATATTTTGAACAAGGTCAGTACATCAAAGCGAAGGAGGTGATAGAAAAAGCGATTGAAGATATACCAGAGTTCAAGTCTGAAGGAGAAGCTTTGTTAAAAGAGATAGACTCAATGCAAAATTAGTATGAGTCCTGAAGTTAAGAAAGGCATACTCTTAGCGCCTTATACTACTTTTGGCATAGGGGGAGCAGCAGAGTACTTTGCCGTTGCTTCAAGTGAGGAGGAACTTACCTTGCTGGCAAAGTATGCGCGGGAACATAATTTGCGAGTCAGCATCCTGGGCGAAGGGTCAAACCTTCTAGTGAGTGATAGTGGTGTGAAAGGACTTGTGATCAAAAACGAAATCAAAGGCATCACTCATAAAGCTGAAAATGAAAAAGTTTTGGTTACTGCTGGGGCGGGTGAGGGATGGGATGCTTTTGTTCTGCGAACCGTGGAGACCGGTTGGTGGGGACTGGAAAACCTTTCTGCTATTCCTGGTACTGTGGGTGCCACTCCAATACAAAATGTCGGTGCTTACGGAGTAGAGGTGGGGAACTTGATTGAGGAAGTGAAAGTTTATTCACTGCGAGAACAAAAGTTTATCACGATGAAAAGTGATGAGTGTCACTTCGGATATCGTGATTCGATTTTTAAATCCGAGGCGGGTAAGGACTTGATTGTGGTCAGTGTTACATATTCATTATCTACTGCACCCAATCCACAAATTCATTACAAAGACCTAGCTGAGTATTTTTCTGATCACACAAATGAGCCTTCACAAAAAGAAATTAGAAATGCAGTGGTATTAATTCGATCAAAAAAGTTTCCTGATTGGAGACAACTTGGAACCGCCGGTTCGTTTTTTAAAAATCCTGTTATTAGTACAGAACACTACAATGAGCTTACAAAACAATATGATGGACTACCAGGATATCCAGCTGGAGATGGAACTATAAAAGTGTCGCTAGGTTGGATATTAGATAAGGTGTGTAATTTACGTGGTGCTAGGACAGGACAGGTAGGTACGTACGAAAATCAGTCGTTAGTATTGATTAATTATGGAGGAGCGACAGCAGTAGATGTTAATGCTTTTGCTGAGAGTGTGAAAGAAGAAGTTTTTAAGAAGACCAAGATATTAATTGAAATGGAACCGCAGAGATGGTAAGGCCGAAGAAGAAAACGCAGGGCAGTTGAATTAAAACTGCCCTGCGTTTTTAAATCATTCGGTCCATTTGCTGAAATGAAATATAGAAGTGTAGTTACAAAACAAAAATTTCTTTTTTATTTTCTTTTTTAAGAAAAATTTTTTTAAAAAATAAATTTTGACTTATCCCCAACAAAAATATTTTTATGCTGTTAAAAAACTTTTTGTGCGTGATAATTATAAACAAGCAGATATTTTTTTCTAAAAAACTTTTTTTAAAAAAATATCGCGGTCGAAGATTTTTATAAATACAAATTTCTCTTCACAAATCATGCCAGCAAAAAAGAAGAAGGCACGTAAAGTAGCTAAGAAGGCTACTAAGAAAGTAGCAAAGAAGAAGACTGCAAAGAAAGCTACTAAGAAGGCTACTAAGAAAGTAGCAAAGAAGAAGACCGCCAAGAAGGCAACCAAGAAGGCTGCTAAGAAACGACGATAATCTCCTAGTTGTGAAAACGCCACACACATCGTGTGGCGTTTTCTATTTGGCACTCTTTTATTTTGTGGTTTTACTCGACGGTTTCAAGGCTTGCCCTATTGTGATATGCTTGGTTTCTGCTAAATACAGCCTCTTATTTATGTCAATTTTAGACCGATTTTTTGGACCTTCTTATGCAAAGGAGCTGAAGACTATAAAACCCTTAATTAACAAGGTAAATTCATTGGAGGCTGAACTTTCCCCATTGTCTCTGGATGGGTTAAAAGAAAAGACCGAGAGCCTTAAGTCTCGTATCAAGGGAGGGGAGAGTGTTGAATCAGTTTTGCCCGAGGCTTTTGCATTGGTTCGTGAGTCCTCTAAGCGCACCTTAGGACTCAGGCACTACGACGTGCAACTTATTGGTGGAGCACTGCTTCATCGTGGAAAGATAACCGAAATGCGTACTGGTGAAGGAAAGACTTTGGTTGGTACACTACCCGCTTATCTTAATGCTCTCTCTGGCGAAGGTGTTCATATTATTACCGTTAACGATTATTTGGCACGACGAGATGCTGTATGGATGGGACAAGTATATGTAGCTCTCGGACTTTCAGTTGGTGTTATAAATCACGACGCATCATATTTATACGACGAGTCACATCAAGAAACTGATACTGAGCGTGATCTTGAAGGTTCTTTTAAAGTGCATTACGAATTCTTACGTCCTTGTACCAGAAAGGAAGCTTACTTGGCTGATGTAACTTACGGTACCAACAGCGAATTTGGATTTGATTACTTACGTGACAATATTGAGTTTGAGGCTGACAAGATGCGTCAACGCGGCCACAAGTATGCAATCGTGGATGAAATAGACTCAATCTTAATTGATGAGGCTCGCACGCCACTGATTATCTCGGCACCTGCAGAGACTGGTGCTGACTTATACACCACCTTTTCTCGGATAGCTTCTCGCTTAGCTCCTGAAGAGCACTACATAGTTGATGAGAAGCATAAAAGTGCTACCTTGACCGATGCAGGAGTGGAGGAGGCAGAGAAGATGTTGGGCATTGATAATATATACACAGACAAGGGCATCAAGTATGTCCACCATCTTGAGACAGCTGTGCGTGCGAAGGCTCTCTATACTCGTGATAAAGAATACGTCGTGCGTGACGGCGAGGTGGTTATTGTAGATGAATTCACTGGACGTCTTCAACCTGGTCGCAGGTGGTCTGATGGTCTGCATCAGGCAGTAGAGGCTAAGGAGGGTGTAGCGATTCAGCGTGAGAGCCGTACCTATGCATCTATTACCTATCAAAATTACTTCCGAATGTATGACAAGCTTTCGGGAATGACCGGTACAGCACTCACCTCATCTGAAGAGTTTTATACTGTATATGGTCTAGAGGTGGTACCTGTACCAACTAATAAAGAGGTAGTACGTATCGACAAGAATGACCTTATCTTTCAGACAGAAAAGGGTAAGTTTGCGGCTATTGCCCGCAAGGTGAAAGAGATAAATTCTACAGGTCAGCCTCTCTTGATTGGTTCAGCTTCAATAGATAAGAATGAACTACTCTCTGCAGAATTGCACAAGGAGGGTATTAAGCACGAAATACTAAATGCGAAGAATCACGAACGAGAAGGAGAGATTATCGCTGAGGCGGGAAGAAAGGGCGCTGTGACACTGGCTACTAATATGGCAGGTCGTGGAGTCGACATCAAGCTAGGTGGCGCCACTGCCACTGAAGCTGAAACAGAAGAGGTTAGAAGCCTAGGAGGACTGTTTGTACTAGGTACTGAGCGTCACGAGGCGCGACGCATCGACAACCAGCTACGAGGACGTTCTGGTCGTCAAGGAGACCCTGGAGAGACACAGTTTTACGTTTCTATGGAAGACTCACTGATGCGAGTATTTGGTGGCGATCGCATCAAGAGTCTAATGGGTTCATTTGGAATACCAGAAGATCAGCCAATAGAAAACCGTATGCTTAACAAGCAACTTGAGGCTGCTCAGACTCGTATTGAAGGTTTCCACTTTGATGCTCGTAAGCAGGTTTTGGCCTACGACGACGTGATAAATAAACAAAGACAAGTTATTTACGCAAGACGTAGTCGCTTACTCCTTGGTGACGAAGCGGAGGTAAATCAAATGCTTTCTGAGGTTACTGATCTAATACCCGAGACCGCAGAAATTCTTGATAAGAAAAGAGCGGAGTTTGGTGAAGCGACTTGGTCTGAGATAATCCGAAAGCTCTTCCTGCAAGTAACTGACATTATCTGGGTAGAACACCTAGAAGTGATGAACTACACACGCTCTAGTGTGACACTGCGTGCTTACGGACAAAGGGATCCGTTGATTGAGTATCGTAAGGAGGCAGCGCGACTCTTTAGAGAGATGCAGGAAAGTACTCTAAGGCGAGTAGCAGAGATTTTACCTAATATTCAACCTGAGGCGATTGCGAAGGAAGAAGAAGAGTTGAAACGAGTGGCGAAAGCAGCGCAGGCCACAGGAGGAAAAAGTGATAATAAAAAAGGACCCCGCACCAGTGATAAAACATATGGACGCAATGACCTGGTTAAGATTACTAATGGGACGGATGTGAAGGAAGTGAAGTTTAAGAAGGCGGAGAGTCTCCTAGACAGTGGTGAATGGAAAATCATAGCTAACTAAAAGAACAAAAATCCCTGCACTACAGGGATTTTTGTTTAATTAGAAAAGGTATTAGCGTAAAAGCGTTAATGGGAGATGTTATGATATGGGACAATTTAAAAGCATACAGACCAGTAGGGTCGGTATTAATTAACTTACCAAAATATGAAACTCGTTATACATGTACTCATCGTTGCTGTGGCCCTGCTTGTCTCGGCCTACATTATCCCTGGTATTGAGGTAACTAGCGTCTATATAGCTATTATTGCCGCCTTGATACTAGGTCTCCTAAACTTAGTTATTCGACCAGTTCTTTTTGTTCTGACATTACCTTTGACGATCGTAACTTTTGGACTTTTTGCCTTAGTCCTAAACGCACTTATTTTCTGGTTCGCCGCTTCCTTTATAGAAGGCTTCACAGTCACAGGATTTATTCCGGCCCTCCTTGGTTCTATCGTGGTATCTGTCGCCAGTGCGCTAGCGAGTAAGGAATAGAGCATCAAAATCTGCTCAACAAGTGCACTAGCTATTATGAAATAGCTTTAGTCTATCTAAAATATAAAAACCCCACACAATCTGTGTGGTGTTTTTATTGCTATAGGTTTTCAGGCCACTTCCCAGAATGTTCACTCTTCTTGTAAAGGGTAGAACAAAAACGTTGTCACTAACTAGTTAACGTCCTCATCCTCATCCTCATCCTCGTCATTATCATCGTCGTCCTCTACATCGTCTCCGTCATCCAATTGACTACGCAATCTTTGCAACTGCTCGATTGCTGACTTTAGCATTGGATTATTATCACCCTGCTCGGCATTAATTTTTTGCAGACGTTCTATAATTGCACTGAACAAGGCGGAACGTTCACCGCTCCGCATCAGCTTAGTGGCTTCGCTGATTGAGTTTCCTGGACCAGAGTTTAAAGACCCTCGCCCGCTGTTGCTACTTGTCTGACCCATTTCAGCCCTGAGTTTATTGATTCGCTCTTCTGCTTGTTTTTTCAACTCCTCTAGTTGTTCCTTATTTTTGTCACGCAATTCTTGCAACTGCTGCTTTTGCTGCTCACTTAACTCGTCTAGGTCTGCTTTGTTTTGTGCACGCATCTCATTAATGCGAGCACGAGCCTCTTCCAGGCGTTGTTTGATTTGCTCCTTTGCTTCAATACTTAGACTTGAGCCCACAGTGTCGTCAGATGAGTCTTCAGCATTAGCGGTTTGTACAAACGCTAATGCAAAAAAAGCAGATATTATAAAACCTATTAATATAGAGATCGTTAGTTTGTGCGTAGTGGCGTTTAACATTTTTGTTTTTGTAAGTCTAATAAAAAGAATAAAGGCCCGCCCCAGATAGGGACGGACCTCCAACACGATCATATTAACCTATAATTACTCAGATTAAGTTGATGGGTGTGGACAGGTATTTTGAAGTGTACTGAGTTTTTCTTATATACAGGTCAGCTAATATGTGTTAATAATACTGCCACTATGTTTGTAGATGAAATAACTATAAAAGCTAAGGCTGGCGACGGTGGCGACGGTGTCGCTCGTTGGAGACAGGAAAAATTTAAGCCACACGGTGGCCCAGCTGGAGGTAATGGTGGAAGAGGAGGAAGCGTCTATGTACGTGCTGTTCGTGATTTGTCTCTACTCTCTAAGTACACTGGATCTAAGGTATTTAAGGCTAAGGATGGCGAACAGGGACGTAGTCTTAGTCAACATGGTCACGCCTCAGAGGACCTCTATATAGACGTCCCCGTCGGGTCTCGTGTCACTGACCTTGGTAGAGAACGTACTGTGGAATTAGTGGAAGAGGGACAAACCGAGAAGATATTAGAGGGTGGTCGTGGGGGACTTGGAAATGAATATTTTAAGTCATCAGTCAATCGGACTCCGATGCAAACGACTCTTGGCAAAAAGGGAGAAGAGGGAGATTTCCTAATTGAGCTTGCTCTCGTGGTGGATGTTGGACTGATTGGTAAGCCAAATGCTGGAAAGTCTACATTACTTAATGCAATGACTAACGCTCGTTCAGCAATAGGTGACTATCCTTTCACCACATTAGAACCACACCTAGGAGATATGTACGGATTTGTCTTAGCAGATATTCCGGGGCTTATTGAGGGTGCTTCTGAAGGAAAAGGTCTGGGTCATAAATTTTTAAAGCATATTTCTAAGACGAAAATGCTCCTACATCTGGTTTCTTTAGAGGAGGAAGACCCAAAGGAAGCGTATTATACAATTTTGAAAGAGCTATCTGCCTATGATAAAACTGTAGCTGATAAAGAAACTTGGATTATATTTACTAAAAAAGACCTTGTTTCTCAACATAAAATAGACGAGGTACTAGAGAGTATTGACACACCTGAAAATCGTGTGTTTGTAATATCAACTTTTGACTCAGAAAGTGTCAAATTGCTACAAGATTCACTCACTAAAAATCTTCGAGACAAATAAAAACACAAAGACCCTTGTGTTCAGAAGTGCCAAAAGGTACTATAAGTGTCAATTATGAGCACTTACAAACCAACAATTGGAATCGAGGTCCACGCCGAATTGAACACAAAAAGTAAAATGTTCTGTTCGTGCAAGAACGATCCACATTCAAGTCAACCCAACACTAATATATGTGCAGTGTGTTTGGCTCATCCGGGAACGTTGCCACGTGTTAATTCAGAGGCTATTAAAAAAGTTTTAATTTTAGGTAAAGCAATTAATGGAGAGATTGCTGACTTTAGCGAATTCGACAGAAAACAGTATTTTTATCCAGATATACCAAAAGCTTATCAGCTCAGTCAGTACGCATATCCTTTTGTTAAGGGAGGGAAGTTGGCAGGAGTAGAAATAACGAGGGTCCATCTAGAGGAAGATACGGCCCGAAGCGCACATACTAATGCAAATGATACTGAGCTTAATGCAAGTGGACATAGTGCAGTAGATTTCAACAGGGCAGGAGTACCACTTATGGAGTTGGTTACAGAGCCAGTAATTCATGATGCGAACACTGCCTCTGATTTTGTTAAAGAACTACAACTCTTGCTTCGTACCCTAGGGATATCCGAGGCAAATATGGAGAAGGGTGAGATGAGAGTGGAGGCTAACATATCAATTAGTGCCACAGATCAGCTCGGAACCAAGGTAGAAGTAAAAAACCTTAATTCTTTCAAAGCTATGGCTCAGGCGATTGATTTTGAGATATCTCGTCAAGCCGAGATGTTGGACAAA
The DNA here is from genome assembly GCA_020631995.1 of Candidatus Nomurabacteria bacterium. Taxonomy (GTDB): domain Bacteria; phylum Patescibacteriota; class Minisyncoccia; order Phycocordibacterales; family UBA918; genus OLB19. Next base: position 29,138 of record JACKGJ010000002.1, read on the forward strand.
AATATGCCTATAAAGCAGGAAACTCGCGGCTGGGATGAAAATAAGTCTCGTACATTTTCACAAAGATCTAAGGAAAAGGCAGACGAATATCGTTATTTTCCTGACCCTGATATACCGAAATTCAAAATTTCTGAGATTTCTTCATTTGGTCCAGAGAGTTTATCCAGCGCTATCCGAGATACGCCTGAGAATATAAGGAATAAGTACCGAGATATCGGTTTGACGGAAATACAGACAGAAACTTTACTTCTGAATCCTGCACTGAGGAGCTTCTTTGAAATAGGTTTTGCTGATATACAAAGTGAAGTAAAAGGTGAAGAAGCAAGAATGGCTGCAAACTACCTAACCTCAGACGTATTAGGTCTACTGTCTACAAAAGACGAGACTTCGTTGAGCACAGAAGCCGTAGCAGGCTTCGTAAAGCTAATTGTGATGCTTCAGAAAGGGGAGATTGGCTCAAGAGTGGCTAAAGACCTACTTCCTCAGGTGCTTTTTGATCTAAAGGACCCAGAAATAATCGCAAAAGAGCAAGGTTTATTGCAATTGTCTTCTTCAGATGACCTGAAAGCCGTAATAGACAATGTTATTGAAAACAATCCGAAGGTTGTGGATGATTATAAAGCTGGAAAGGAGGCCTCTGTGCAGTATTTGGTTGGCCAGGCTATGAAAGAAACAAAGGGTTCAGCTAATCCGGCTGTCTTGCTTACCCTCTTTAAAGAAGCTTTGAAGTAAGGTTTAGTTATACACAGTTAGCGGTAGTACAACGGACTACACTTGGTCCTTAATGTTATATAATTGGGCTATGGAAGAAATCTCGGTTAACGGAGAAAACTACGTAAAAGCTAGTGTATTAGCCAAGAATTTTGGCTACACCCCAGATTATATCGGACAACTCTGTCGATCCGAGCAAGTTAAGTGCACCCTGGTTGGCCGTAGTTGGTATGTTAATGAGGACTCACTCCGTGAACACAGGAAGGGTCGCTACCGAAGTAGCTCTGCCAAATCTAAGGAGCATTTGCGTAAGGCTGTAGTTAATCAGTCATCCACAATACCTCAGTCAAAATCTTCATCTTCGTTGAAGTACGAAACAGATGAGAGGGAACTTTTTCCAGTATTAAGCAAAGCTGAAGAAAGACATATCGATGATTCCACTGAGGATAGACTAGTATCAAATGTGGCTATAAATAAGCCTATATCGATAGCATCAGTACAAAACGAGGTTAGTACCACAGTATCAGGGAATACCTTGGCAATACGTCGTCCTGCGCCCGTTTTACGTACTATCCCAGCCCTGCGATCCACCAAGAGCCCTATAAGAGCTAAACAGACTCCCGTATCAAGCAAAAGTGTGTCTGTGACGAGTCGAGTGTCTACAGTGGGTACGTTCGCATTATTCTTAGGACTACTGTTAGTGGAATCAGTGCTACTGTTTGGAGTCTTGGGCTTAGAAAAGCGTCTTGTCTCTGCAGACAGTAATCAGGCTATGGTTTTGTATGGATTTGATGCAGAAAAGGTCATAGATACAGTAAGACAAACATTTCAAAAATAAAATTATAAAAGTATAAAAGATATCCCCACATTGGGGATTTTTTTTATAAATTTATTCTGACATTACTATACAATTACTAGTGATGTCAGATAGTACAGAGCCTTCAGGCGTAGCCGCTTTGAAATCTAAAAAATTTCTTTCCGTCAAAGAGGCGGCTTCTGTTTCTTCTTATACTACTGCCCACATAACTAGACTCGCTCAGAAGGGATTAGTCGAGGCTAAACGTGATGGTCGTCAATGGTTGATTGACCCTATTTCTCTCCAAAAATTCGTACTGGAAACAGAAGAAAAAAAGAAAGTCAGAAAGGAACAATTACGAAAGGAACGAGTGGAGGAATTACATTCTTCTAACGTTGGACAATCTTTAGACGATTCCGAGGAGAGTTTTTCTATTTTTGATTTTCAAACAGCTGTTATATCTACAGCTTTCACAGTATGTGTTGCTTTACTGTTTTCCTTAGGTGGCGCTTATGGTCAGGATGAATCAGTGGTTGCTGGTAGTACAGTAGTGTCAGGGGTAGAGAAAATGTCTAATGATTTTAAAGATAGAGTATTTCCTCGCACACGTGATCTGACAGCGACTACACTCTTGTCTGCTCCGATTGCTAATTACTCAGGAAAAGTATTGGGATGGTTGTGGTGTGACTTTAAATTACTTTGGTACAAAAACGATAGTTGTGGTGCTCCACCTATCGAGTATGCCATTGTTCCTAGTGTAAATAATGAGGACTCTAAGGTTGAGACCAAAAATGAAAATGATGTAATTGTGTACAACACTTACATCACTAATCCTATAGATAGAGAAGTTGTAGAGCGAGAAATTGTTCGCGAAATTTTCGTTCAGGGAGGTGAGCTCTCCTCTTTTGTCGCATATGTAACTCGCACTGAATACAATAATCAGGTCGACGCCATAATGCGCTCCATCGAAAATATCGATACTAGTAATAGTGGCGGCGGCGGAGGTGGTACTAGCAATGTCTCTTCTCTAGAGGATTTGTCAGACGTTGCTTCAATGACTGAGGCTGTTGGTAATTTGTTAGTTTGGACCGGTTCTTCTTGGTCCAACATCGCTACCTCCTCCTTGGGAATTGTGGGCACTGGTGCTGTCGACTCAGTCAACGGTCAAATCGGCGTAGTAGTACTAGACACTGGAGACATTTCAGAAAACGGTAATCTATACTTCACTGATGCACGTGCTCGCTCCACTTTATCCTCTACGGCTACTGGTCTTTCATACACTACTTCAACTGGTGTATTTAGTTTGACCAGTGGTTATGTCATCCCATTCTCAGCTTCAACTACGCAGTGGGCTAACACTACCAACCTAGTTAACGCATCAAGTTCATCTTGGACTACTGCCTTCAATACCATCAACGCTTCTTCAACCTTCTGGGACACTGCATACAGTTGGGGAGATCACAGTCTCGCAGGATACTTAAGCAACATTACTGGTGAATCAGTAGAAAGTCTTTCTGACGTTGCTTCAATGACTCAAGCGACTGGTGACCTTCTGTATTGGACCGGTTCTGCTTGGAGTAACATTGCCACTTCTTCGTTGGGAATTTCCGGAGGGGGTGCAGTAGATTCTGTAAACGGTCAAACTGGCGTAGTGGTACTAGATACTGGAGACATTACAGAAAACGGTAATCTATACTTCACTAACGCTCGAGCTGATGCTCGTATTGCAGCTGGTACTTCCACTATCCGCAATATGCTCTCCGGCACATCCTCAATCGTATACAACGCTTCAACTGGTGAAATCTCATTCAACAATCCTGGATACATCACCGGTACTGCTTGGGGAGATATTACTGGCACACTCTCTAATCAAACAGACCTCCAATTAGCTCTAGACGCTAAACTATCTACCACTACCGCAGCCAGTACATACTACCTGGCTTCAAACCCAGCTGGATATACCACTAACACTGGTACTGTTACCTCTGTTGGCCTCACTCTACCAACTGGACTATCTGTGACTGGTTCACCAATCACTACTTCAGGTGCATTGGCTGTTACTCTCACTAGTGGTTATGTTATTCCGCTTTCAGCTTCAACTACCGAGTGGTCAACCGCTTATGGTTGGGGAGATCACAGTCTTGCTGGTTATCTAACCTCAATCACTGGACAATCACTTGAAGACCTTAGTGATGTCGCTTCAATGACTCAAACATCTGGTGACCTTCTTTCTTGGAACGGTTCAAGCTGGACTAATGTTGCAACCTCATCCCTCGGCTTTGTTGCCACTGAATCCGATCCAATCTTCACTGCCTCAACTGCCTTCGGTATTGATAACACTGACGTAACTAACTGGAATACCGCTTACGCTTCAACCACCGCCCTCACTCCTTCATACATCCGCAACCTATTCTCTAACTCAGCTACCGGCCTCACATACAATTCATCTACCGGAGCTACTTCACTAACCGCTGGATACAGTATTCCACTCACAGCTTCAACTACTGCTTGGAACAACACTACCAACCTAGTTAACGCATCAAGTTCATCTTGGACTACTGCCTTCAATACCATCAACGCATCTTCAACCTTCTGGGACACTGCATACAGTTGGGGGAATCACGGTATTGTTGGTTACCTAACCACTGTTGATATTAGTGATAATACTAACTTAGCTGGTGACACTGAGATTGTCCTCACTGGAGACACTCTATCAATCGCTTCATCTATCACTCGTGATGCTGAAATAGATACAGAGTCTGAACTAGAGGCCTTCCTCACGGACGTCACTAACATCTTCACTAACAATGATGGTGCACTTAATGACGATGACCTCTCAGATAACACCACCACTGACCTAGCAGAAGGCACTAACCAATACTTCACCACCTCACGGGCTCGCTCTGCTCTCTCTGCTGGTGCCGGCATTACCTACGCTACCTCTACCGGTATTATTGCCTTGAATGCCACCGGCGACTGGACTGGCACCTTTGACGGTCAAGAAGGTACATACTACCTATCACGTGCTAACCACACCGGTACACAACTAGCATCAACTATCTCTGACTTCGCTACCGCAGCTGATGCTCGTATTGCAGCTGGTACTTCCACCATCCGCAATATGCTCTCTGCTGGCACAGGACTTTCATACAACTCTGGCACTGGACAGTTCACTAACACCGGCGTGCTTTCAATCGGAGGATTGACTGGGGCAATTGCTACCTCATCTCTCCACGTTGCTACTTCCACATACGCTTTCACTGCTGGTACTTCATCAGTTGCTCTGGCACTTGATGGATTTAACTCAAACGATTATCTAACCCTCGCTGCTTGGAACGCCACTACCACTGACGCACTTGATGAAGGTTCATCTAATCTATACTTCACTAACGCTCGAGCTCGTGAGTCTCTTTCATCATCAGCTACTGGTCTTTCATACGCTACTTCAACTGGTGTATTTAGTTTGACCAGTGGTTATGTCATCCCACTCTCAGCCTCTACCACTGCTTGGACAAACTTCTATAACACTCCATCAACTCGTATCACTGCTGGTACTAACATCGACTGGACAGGGAATACACTAAACATAGACACTGACCTTGCTAACTACAACAACACCAGCACTGCTTTCATTGACTTAACAGACCTCTCTTCACTAGCCACCGGCCTCACATACAACAACACCAACGGCCAGTTCTCATTAACTAGTGGATACAACATCCCACTCACAGCCAGCACAACCAACTGGAACAACACATACAACACCGTCACAGCAAACAGTGCTTCTTGGGACGCAGCCGCTGCCTCAACCACCGCCCTCACTCCTTCATACATCCGCAACCTATTCTCTAACTCAGCTACCGGCCTCACATACAATTCATCTACCGGAGCTACTTCACTAACCGCTGGATACAGTATTCCACTCACAGCTTCAACTACTGAGTGGTCTAACAAAGTCTCAAGTCAATGGACTACATCAGGTTCAAACATCTACTACAACGCTGGGAAAGTGGGGATAGGGACGACTACTCCAACTGAGTCATTACATGTATATGGTTCTGGTAACCAACGCATGATGGTTGAAACTAGTGATGATGGGTCAGCTCAATTTCGTCTTAAAAATTCCAATACAGAATGGCACTTTGAAGCATGGAATAACGCTTTTAATTTTGTTGAAACTTATGCAGGCAACAGACTCACTATCTTAGAAGGTGGCAATGTTGGTATTGGAACAACGACTCCAGGTAGTCTCTTGACGGTCGCCGGAACTGCTAACATTACCGGCGCCACCACACTCTCATCAACCCTTAACGTCACCGGCAACACCACTCTTGCTAACGCCTCTTCAACTAACTTCACTGTTTCCGGTAACAGCTACCTCGGTGTAGTCACCAGTGGTACTTGGAACGGCACCGCCATCGACATCTCTTCATACACCAACCTTGGCGTCACTGCTACTGGCCTTGAACTCTCAGGCGACGCTATTGTTCTATCAAGTGGATACAACATCCCACTCACAGCCAGCACAACCAACTGGAACAACACATACAACACCGTCACAGCAAACAGTGCTTCTTGGGACGCAGCCGCTGCCTCAACCACCGCCCTCACTCCTTCATACATCCGCAACCTATTCTCTAACTCAGCTACCGGCCTCACATACAATTCATCTACCGGAGCTACTTCACTAACTGCTGGATACAGTATTCCACTCACAGCTTCAACTACTGCTTGGAACAACACTACCAACCTAGTTAACGCATCAAGTTCATCTTGGACTACTGCCTTCAATACCATCAACGCATCTTCAACCTTCTGGGACACTGCATACAGTTGGGGGAATCACGGTATTGTTGGTTACCTAACCACTGTTGATATTAGTGACAACACCAACCTCTCCGTCACCGCCACTGGCCTCGAACTCTCAGGCGACGCTATTGTTCTATCAAGTGGATACACCATCCCACTCTCAGCCTCTACCACCGCTTGGACAAACTTCTATAACACTCCATCAACTCGTATCACTGCTGGTACTGGTCTTTCTTGGACAGGGAATACTTTGAACGCTTCTTCGTCTGCTGACATTAACTACTGGACACTTTCTGGTAGCAACGTCTACCGTACAACAGGGAATGTCGGTATTGGAACCTCTACTCCAAACAGCGCGCTGACTGTAGTGGGTAACACTTATCTATCAGGTAACTTAACAGCAAGTGGCACTCTAGCAGTAACCGGGACAGCTACCTCTACCTTTGCCGGTGGTATTGAAATTACTGGCGATATTATTCCATCAGCTGATGATGTTTATTCGTTAGGTTCATTGTCACGAGTGTGGCGCGACGTATACATTGGACCTGGTTCTTTGTATGTAAACGGAAAGAAGGTGATTCAAGATATTTCTGACACGATTACTATCTCAACTGACCCTGACCAAAACTTGATGTCACAAACTTCTGGAGTTGGTGTTATTACAATGCGCGCCACTGGTTCTGGAAATGCTAACGTTAATACTGGTTCTGGAAACATCAACATCACCTCTACTTCCGGAAACGTTAATATCGGCACTTCTGGTTCTGGTCAGTTAAACTTCGGTACTGTAACTACTGGTGTTTGGCACGGCACCGACATCGACGTCTCTGATTACACCAACCTCTCCGTCACCGCTACTGGCCTTGAACTCTCAGGCGACGCTATTGTTCTATCAAGTGGATACACCATCCCACTCTCAGCCTCTACCACTGCTTGGACAAACTTCTATAACACTCCATCAACTCGTATCACTGCTGGTACTAACATCGACTGGACAGGGAATACACTAAACATAGACACTGACCTTGCTAACTACAACAACACCAGCACTGCTTTCATTGACTTAACAGACCTCTCTTCACTAGCCACCGGCCTCACATACAACAACACCAATGGCCAGTTCTCATTAACTAGTGGATACAACATCCCACTCACAGCCAGCACAACCAACTGGAACAACACATACAACACCGTCACAGCAAACAGTGCTTCTTGGGACGCAGCCGCTGCCTCAACCACCGCCCTCACTCCTTCATACATCCGCAACCTATTCTCTAACTCAGCTACCGGCCTCACATACAATTCATCTACCGGAGCTACTTCACTAACCGCTGGATACAGTATTCCACTCACAGCTTCAACTACTGCTTGGAACAACACTACCAACCTAGTTAACGCATCAAGTTCATCTTGGACTACTGCCTTCAATACCATCAACGCATCTTCAACCTTCTGGGACACTGCATACAGTTGGGGGAATCACGGTATTGTTGGTTACCTAACCAACATTACTGGTGAATCACTCGAAAACCTAAGTGATGTCGCTTCAATGACCCAAGCGACTGGTGACCTTCTTTCTTGGAACGGTGCAAACTGGACTAATGTTGCAACAAGCTCACTTGGCTTTAATGACCACTCTTCAGTCACTCTCGCAGGTTCATACGATTACCTTACTCTCTCTGGTCAACAAATTACCTTAAATCAAATAGATCTTACCACCGACGTCACTGGTGTCCTTCCTAACGCTAACGTGGCTGATGATATTACCCTTACCAACATTACCCAAATCACTAACCGCGCTATCAGCGACACTACCGGTACTTTAACTGTTGCTCGTGGTGGTACAGGTGCCACCTCTCTCACCGGACTTCTGCTAGGAAATGGCACCAGTGCATTTACTGCTACCACTACATTATCTCAAGGCTACGGAGGAACAGGTATTGGCTCATACACTGCAGGAGATTTACTTTACGCAAACTCTAATGGCGCGCTAGAAAAACTGCCAATCGGTTCATCAGGACAAGTATTGAAAGTCTCAGCTGGCTTGCCGTCATGGGGGGTAGATCAAACAGTGGGAGAGGGTGGAGGCGGAGGAGTCTGGGCAACCTCTACTGAATTTATTTATCCTCAAAACACATCTAATAGAGTTGTGATCGGTAATAGTGCTACTTCAACTAATAATGCAATATTTGAAGTGACTGGTATCTCATACTTCTCAAACAAAGTCGGCATCGGTGACACTAGCCCAACCTCGCTCTTCACTGTAGGTGCTGGAGATGCTTTCCAAGTCACGTCTCTTGGTGTTATTGCTTCTGGAACTTGGAACGGCACCGATATCGACATCAGCGACTACACCAACCTCTCCGTCACCGCCACTGGCCTTGAACTCTCAGGCGACGCTATTGTTCTATCAAGTGGATACAACATCCCACTCACAGCCAGCACAACCAACTGGAACAACACATACAACACCGTCACAGCAAACAGTGCTTCTTGGGACGCAGCCGCTGCCTCAACCACCGCCCTCACTCCTTCATACATCCGCAACCTATTCTCTAACTCAGCTACCGGCCTCACATACAATTCATCTACCGGAGCTACTTCACTAACTGCTGGATACAGTATTCCACTCACAGCTTCAACTACTGCTTGGAACAACACTACCAACCTAGTTAACGCATCAAGTTCATCTTGGACTACTGCCTTCAATACCATCAACGCATCTTCAACCTTCTGGGACACTGCATACAGTTGGGGGAATCACGGTATTGTTGGTTACCTAACCACTGTTGATATTAGTGATAATACTAACTTAGCTGGTGACACTGAGATTGTCCTCACTGGAGACACTCTATCAATCGCTTCATCTATCACTCGTGATGCTGAAATAGATACAGAGTCTGAACTAGAGGCCTTCCTCACGGACGTCACTAACATCTTCACTAACAATGATGGTGCACTTAATGACGATGACCTCTCAGATAACACCACCACTGACCTAGCAGAAGGCACTAACCAATACTTCACCACCTCACGGGCTCGCTCTGCTCTCTCTGCTGGTGCCGGCATTACCTACGCTACCTCTACCGGTATTATTGCCTTGAATGCCACCGGCGACTGGACTGGCACCTTTGACGGTCAAGAAGGTACATACTACCTATCACGTGCTAACCACACCGGTACACAACTAGCATCAACTATCTCTGACTTCGCTACCGCAGCTGATGCTCGTATTGCAGCTGGTACTTCCACCATCCGCAATATGCTCTCTGCTGGCACAGGACTTTCATACAACTCTGGCACTGGACAGTTCACTAACACCGGCGTGCTTTCAATCGGAGGATTGACTGGGGCAATTGCTACCTCATCTCTCCACGTTGCTACTTCCACATACGCTTTCACTGCTGGTACTTCATCAGTTGCTCTGGCACTTGATGGATTTAACTCAAACGATTATCTAACCCTCGCTGCTTGGAACGCCACTACCACTGACGCACTTGATGAAGGTTCATCTAATCTATACTTCACTAACGCTCGAGCTCGTGAGTCTCTTTCATCATCAGCTACTGGTCTTTCATACGCTACTTCAACTGGTGTATTTAGTTTGACCAGTGGTTATGTCATCCCACTCTCAGCCTCTACCACTGCTTGGACAAACTTCTATAACACTCCATCAACTCGTATCACTGCTGGTACTAACATCGACTGGACAGGGAATACACTAAACATAGACACTGACCTTGCTAACTACAACAACACCAGCACTGCTTTCATTGACTTAACAGACCTCTCTTCACTAGCCACCGGCCTCACATACAACAACACCAACGGCCAGTTCTCATTAACTAGTGGATACAACATCCCACTCACAGCCAGCACAACCAACTGGAACAACACATACAACACCGTCACAGCAAACAGTGCTTCTTGGGACGCAGCCGCTGCCTCAACCACCGCCCTCACTCCTTCATACATCCGCAACCTATTCTCTAACTCAGCTACCGGCCTCACATACAATTCATCTACCGGAGCTACTTCACTAACTGCTGGATACAGTATTCCACTCACAGCTTCAACTACTGCTTGGAACAACACTACCAACCTAGTTAACGCATCAAGTTCATCTTGGACTACTGCCTTCAATACCATCAACGCATCTTCAACCTTCTGGGACACTGCATACAGTTGGGGGAATCACGGTATTGTTGGTTACCTAACCACTGTTGATATTAGTGATAATACTAACTTAGCTGGTGACACTGAGATTGTCCTCACTGGAGACACTCTATCAATCGCTTCATCTATCACTCGTGATGCTGAAATAGATACAGAGTCTGAACTAGAGGCCTTCCTCACGGACGTCACTAACATCTTCACTAACAATGATGGTGCACTTAATGACGATGACCTCTCAGATAACACCACCACTGACCTAGCAGAAGGCACTAACCAATACTTCACCACCTCACGGGCTCGCTCTGCTCTCTCTGCTGGTGCCGGCATTACCTACGCTACCTCTACCGGTATTATTGCCTTGAATGCCACCGGCGACTGGACTGGCACCTTTGACGGTCAAGAAGGTACATACTACCTATCACGTGCTAACCACACCGGTACACAACTAGCATCAACTATCTCTGACTTCGCTACCGCAGCTGATGCTCGTATTGCAGCTGGTACTTCCACCATCCGCAATATGCTCTCTGCTGGCACAGGACTTTCATACAACTCTGGCACTGGACAGTTCACTAACACCGGCGTGCTTTCAATCGGAGGATTGACTGGGGCAATTGCTACCTCATCTCTCCACGTTGCTACTTCCACATACGCTTTCACTGCTGGTACTTCATCAGTTGCTCTGGCACTTGATGGATTTAACTCAAACGATTATCTAACCCTCGCTGCTTGGAACGCCACTACCACTGACGCACTTGATGAAGGTTCATCTAATCTATACTTCACTAACGCTCGAGCTCGTGAGTCTCTTTCATCATCAGCTACTGGTCTTTCATACGCTACTTCAACTGGTGTATTTAGTTTGACCAGTGGTTATGTCATCCCACTCTCAGCCTCTACCACCGCTTGGACAAACTTCTATAACACTCCATCAACTCGTATCACTGCTGGTACTAACATCGACTGGACAGGGAATACACTAAACATAGACACTGACCTTGCTAACTACAACAACACCAACACTGCTTTCATTGACTTAACAGACCTCTCTTCACTAGCCACCGGCCTCACATACAACAACACCAACGGCCAGTTCTCATTAACTAGTGGATACAACATCCCACTCACAGCCAGCACAACCAACTGGAACAACACATACAACACCGTCACAGCAAACAGTGCTTCTTGGGACGCAGCCGCTGCCTCAACCACCGCCCTCACTCCTTCATACATCCGCAACCTATTCTCTAACTCAGCTACCGGCCTCACATACAATTCATCTACCGGAGCTACTTCACTAACTGCTGGATACAGTATTCCACTCACAGCTTCAACTACTGCTTGGAACAACACTACCAACCTAGTTAACGCTTCTTCAACTTTCTGGAACACAGCATATAGCTGGGGGAATCACGCTACACAAAACTACTTTGACCTCGACAACGCACCACTCACTGTGGCAAATGGTGGTACTGGTACCACAACCCTGACAGGACTTCTGCTAGGAAATGGCACCGGTGCATTTACCGCTACCACGACTCTTTCTTCTTCATATATAGAAGATGCTTATGTTCGCAACACTGGGGATTCTATTTCCGGCACCTTCACTCTCTCCGGCTCTGCTGCCAACATCGCCCTCGGCACTAACTACATCAGCTACGCTGGTGGTGATACTGCCTTCAACATCACTTCTGGTGATGTGGTACGCATTGGAGCTTCTGGTACTGCCAACAGTACATCTAACTCCGGTGACCTCTACGTCGAAGACATTCTTGAGGTTGATGGGGCTAGTTACTTAGCTACTGTGTCCACTACCGGCAACGTCGGTATTGGTACCTCTGTTGGTGCTCAACGATTGACTGTATCGGCTGACGCCACAAGTGACGCTGGCCTCTTCGTCACTGGTGGAGCACTCTCAACTATTGGTACTGCTAACGCTAACAGTGGTCAGATCTTGGTTGGTAATAGTACATACAATGCTTCAATCGGTTATGACTACACCACCTACGATACTTTTATCGATAACTATTCATCAGGTTCATTTGATGGAGAAATAGTCTTCCGAACTAGCCCGTCAACCACACTCGTAGCCGGCCTCACCCTCACCAACGCTGGTGCCGTTAAAGTTGGTAGTGGCGGTACAACCAACTACGCCACTGGCAACGGTGACCTCTATGTCCAAGATGCTCTTGAAGTTGATGGTACTAGTTACTTAACAGGAGTTACCAATGCCGGCACTTTCACCAACACCGGCACCTTCACTCTCTCCGGCACCGCCGCCAACATCGCCCTCGGCGCTAACTACATTAGCTACGCTGGTGGTGATACTGCCTTCAACATCACTTCTGGTGATGTGGTACGGATTGGAGCTGGTACCGTCAACAGTGCATCTAACTCCGGTGACCTTTATGTCCAAGACATCCTTGAGGTGGATGGTGCTAGTTACTTAGACACCGTGTCCACTACTGGCAACGTCGGTATTGGTACCTCTGTTGGTGCTCAACGATTGACTGTATCGGCTGACGCCACCAGTGACGCTGGTCTCTTTGTGACCGGTGGAGCACTCTCAACTATTGGTACTGCTAATGCGAACAGTGGTCAGATCTTGGTTGGTAATAGTACATACAATGCTTCAATCGGTTATGACTACACCACCTACGATACTTTTATTGATAACTATTCATCAGGTTCATTTGATGGAGAAATAGTCTTCCGAACTAGCCCGTCAACCACACTCGTAGCCGGCCTCACCCTCACCAACGCTGGTGCAGTTAAAGTTGGTAGTGGCGGTTCAGCCAACTACGCCACTGGCAACGGTGACCTCTATGTCCAAGATGCACTTGAAGTTGATGGTACCAGTTACTTAACAGGAGTTACCAATGCCGGCACTTTCACCAACACCGGCACCTTCACTCTCTCCGGCACCGCCGCCAACATCGCCCTCGGCGCTAACTACATTAGCTACGCTGGTGGTGATACTGCCTTCAACATCACTTCTGGTGATGTGGTACGGATTGGAGCTGGTACCGTCAACAGTGCATCTAACTCCGGTGACCTTTATGTCCAAGACATCCTTGAGGTGGATGGTGCTAGTTACTTAGACACCGTGTCCACTACTGGCAACGTCGGTATTGGTACCTCTGTTGGTGCTCAACGATTGACTGTATCGGCTGACGCCACCAGTGACGCTGGTCTCTTTGTGACCGGTGGAGCACTCTCAACTATTGGTACTGCTAATGCGAACAGTGGTCAGATCTTAATTGGTAATGGTTCATACAACACCTCTCTCGCATTTGACTACAACACCTTTGCCACTTACCTCGACAATTCATACACCACTTCTGGCGGTGATATTATCTTGCGAACTAGTCCTGCTGGTGTTCGCACAGCCGGCCTCACCCTCACCAACGCTGGTGCAGTTAAAGTTGGTAGTGGCGGTTCAGCCAACTACGCCACTGGCAACGGTGACCTCTATGTCCAAGATGCACTTGAAGTTGATGGTACCAGTTACTTAACAGGAGTTACCAATGCCGGCACTTTCACCAACACCGGCACCTTCACTCTCTCCGGCACCGCCGCCAACATCGCCCTCGGCGCTAACTACATTAGCTACGCTGGTGGTGATACTGCCTTCAACATCACTTCTGGTGATGTGGTACGGATTGGAGCTGGTACCGTCAACAGTGCATCTAACTCCGGTGACCTTTATGTCCAAGACATCCTTGAGGTGGATGGTGCTAGTTACTTAGACACCGTGTCCACTACTGGCAACGTCGGTATTGGTACCTCTGTTGGTGCTCAACGATTGACTGTATCGGCTGACGCCACCAGTGACGCTGGTCTCTTTGTGACCGGTGGAGCACTCTCAACTATTGGTACTGCTAATGCGAACAGTGGTCAGATCTTGGTTGGTAATAGTACATACAATGCTTCAATCGGTTATGACTACACCACCTACGATACTTTTATTGATAACTATTCATCAGGTTCATTTGATGGAGAAATAGTCTTCCGAACTAGCCCGTCAACCACACTCGTAGCCGGCCTCACCCTCACCAACGCTGGTGCAGTTAAAGTTGGTAGTGGCGGTTCAGCCAACTACGCCACTGGCAACGGTGACCTCTATGTCCAAGATGCACTTGAAGTTGATGGTACCAGTTACTTAACAGGAGTTACCAATGCCGGCACTTTCACCAACACCGGCACCTTCACTCTCTCCGGCACCGCCGCCAACATCGCCCTCGGCGCTAACTACATTAGCTACGCTGGTGGTGATACTGCCTTCAACATCACTTCTGGTGATGTGGTACGGATTGGAGCTGGTACCGTCAACAGTGCATCTAACTCCGGTGACCTTTATGTCCAAGACATCCTTGAGGTGGATGGTGCTAGTTACTTAGACACCGTGTCCACTACTGGCAACGTCGGTATTGGTACCTCTGTTGGTGCTCAACGATTGACTGTATCGGCTGACGCCACCAGTGACGCTGGTCTCTTTGTGACCGGTGGAGCACTCTCAACTATTGGTACTGCTAATGCGAACAGTGGTCAGATCTTAATTGGTAATGGTTCATACAACACCTCTCTCGCATTTGACTACAACACCTTTGCCACTTACCTCGACAATTCATACACCACTTCTGGCGGTGATATTATCTTGCGAACTAGTCCTGCTGGTGTTCGCACAGCCGGCCTCACCCTCACCAACGCTGGTGCAGTTAAAGTTGGTAGTGGCGGTTCAGCCAACTACGCCACTGGCAACGGTGACCTCTATGTCCAAGATGCACTTGAAGTTGATGGTACCAGTTACTTAACAGGAGTTACCAATGCCGGCACTTTCACCAACACCGGCACCTTCACTCTCTCCGGCACCGCCGCCAACATCGCCCTCGGCGCTAACTACATTAGCTACGCTGGTGGTGATACTGCCTTCAACATCACTTCTGGTGATGTGGTACGGATTGGAGCTGGTACCGTCAACAGTGCATCTAACTCCGGTGACCTTTATGTCCAAGACATCCTTGAGGTGGATGGTGCTAGTTACTTAGACACCGTGTCCACTACTGGCAACGTCGGTATTGGTACCTCTGTTGGTGCTCAACGATTGACTGTATCGGCTGACGCCACCAGTGACGCTGGTCTCTTTGTGACCGGTGGAGCACTCTCAACTATTGGTACTGCTAATGCGAACAGTGGTCAGATCTTGGTTGGTAATAGTACATACAATGCTTCAATCGGTTATGACTACACCACCTACGATACTTTTATTGATAACTATTCATCAGGTTCATTTGATGGAGAAATAGTCTTCCGAACTAGCCCGTCAACCACACTCGTAGCCGGCCTCACCCTCACCAACGCTGGTGCCGTTAAAGTTGGTAGTGGCGGTACAACCAACTACGCCACTGGCAACGGTGACCTCTATGTCCAAGATGCTCTTGAAGTTGATGGTACTAGTTACTTAACAGGAGTTACCAATGCCGGCACTTTCACCAACACCGGCACCTTCACTCTCTCCGGCTCTGCTGCCAACATCGCCCTCGGCACTAACTACATCAGCTACGCTGGTGGTGATACTGCCTTCAACATCACTTCTGGTGATGTGGTACGCATTGGAGCTTCTGGTACTGCCAACAGTACATCTAACTCCGGTGACCTCTACGTCGAAGACATTCTTGAGGTTGATGGGGCTAGTTACTTAACAGGAATTACCAACACTGGTACCCTTAGCAATTCTGGCACCTTAACCCTCTCCGGTACCGCCGCTAACATTGCGCTTGGTTCTAACTACCTCTCTGGAGATGGAGACGATGAAGGTATTTATGTAAGTGCAACAGGCAACGTCGGCATCGGCTCCTCGACTCCATCATCTAAACTCACTGTCCAAGGTGACACTTGGATTGGAGGCAATGTAACTGCCACTGGTACACTAGCCGTCACTGGTGCTACAACACTATCTTCAACACTTGGTGTTACAGGTCACGCAACTCTCGCTACAGCATCATCTACCAACATCACTGTTTCTGGTAACTCATATTTAGGTACAGTACGAAGTGGAACCTGGAACGGCACCGCCATCGACATCTCTTCATACACCAACCTCGGTGTCACTGCTACCGGTCTTTCACTCTCAGGTGACAACATTGCACTAACTGCCGGATACAACATCCCACTCACAGCCAGCACAACCAACTGGAATACTGCATATGGCTGGGGAGACCACTCATCCCAAAACTACTTTGACCTCGACAGTGCACCACTGACTGTCGCAAACGGTGGTACCGGAGCTACTTCACTCACTGGACTTCTACTAGGTAACGGTACTGGTGCGTTCACTGCAACTACTACACTCAGTTCTTCTTATATAGATGATGTTTTCTTACGAAATGATGGAGATGACACAACATCAGGTATCCTAACTGCAGCTGGTTTTAATACTTCTGGCACATCAACTCTTGCTACCACTACAATAAGTGGCAGGTTGGGTATTGGAACAGAAAATCCAATTTCTCCACTTGATATTGACGGAGGTACGGTTCCTTCTGGAGGAAAAGTATTTAATCTTTCTGCAACAATTCCAAACACAACAAGTAACAGTCAATACGGAATGTTGCTTTCTGGAACTGGTTCTGGAACTGGCACAGGCTTTTCTGCAGTACTGCGCGTTCTTTTTAACGCTGGATACACTGGGAGTGGTGCAAACAGTGGCCTTTCTTTCTATAACAACAACGCAGGTACAGGAAGCGATCTCAAGTTCAATGTCAGTAACTCAACACCAACAGGAAACTCCGGCTTTGTTGGGTTTGCTGGTAATACTACTATAGGAGCAAACTATGGTGGTATCGCTGAAGCTTTGAATGGAAATATAAACATTGGTATGTTTGGTAGAGCTAACTTTGCAAAAAATAGCGCAACTAACATTGGTGTCATTGGTGCCGCTCGCAACACTGGTACATCTCCGACACAGGTCGGTGGTTGGTTCACTTTAGCCAATACTACTCCATCATGGGAAAGTGCTGCGCTTGTTGCAGACAATGCCGATCAAACCTCACCAATCTTCCTTGGTAAAGACAATGGAGATACCGTCTTCTCAATAATTGACGGTGGCAACGTCGGCATCGGCTCCTCGACTCCATCATCTAAACTCACTGTCCAAGGTGACACTTGGATTGGAGGCAGTGTAACTGCCACCGGTACACTAGCCGTCACTGGTGCTACAACACTATCTTCAACACTTGGTGTTACAGGTCACGCAACTCTCGCTACAGCATCATCTACCAACATCACTGTTTCTGGTAACTCATATTTAGGTACAGTACGAAGTGGAACCTGGAACGGCACCGCCATCGACATCTCTTCATACACCAACCTCGGTGTCACTGCTACCGGTCTTTCACTCTCAGGTGACAACATTGCGCTCACCGCTGGATACAACATCCCACTCACAGCTTCTACCACCGCTTGGAACAACACTACTAACACTGTTAATGCTGGAGCTTCTAACTGGAACACAGCCTTTGGTTGGGGAGATCATAGTATCGTTGGTTACCTAACCAACATCGGTGGAGAATCTTTCTACGACCTAGCAGACACTCAAGGAGCATATACAGCTAACCGAGTTCTTTACCAAGATGGTGGAGGAGTAACTGACTCAGCCAACCTTACCTTCAATGGTTCATTGTTTAATGTAATCGGTACAGCTTCTTCTACCAGCCTAGTGGCTGGTAATGCCTCAACCACCAACCTTACAGTATCTGGAAACCTGTATGTTCCTAGTTCTATAAGATTCCCTTCAATCGGTGCTGCTAGTACAATCACTCGAGCAGGAAACCACGCTCTTACTTTGACATCAGGTGCTACTACCAATGCTACTTTTCCTTCTGGAACAGTTACTTTGGCAGACCTTGGTTCAACCCAAACTTTTAGTGGTGCCAAAACTTTTTCTAATGCCACTGTTGCTCTATCTGGAGGTACTGCCATTTTGAGCTTTTCATCAGCAACAGGTAACAAGACAATTTCTACTGGAGGTTCCACAAACCTGATTTTATCTCCTGGCGGCAACGTCGGTATCGGCACCACCAATCCAAACACCAAACTCGAAGTCTCCGGCACAGCCTCATCTACTGGCCTTCAAGTAAATGGTAATGGACTACTCACTGGTACTTTCGGAGTCACCGGACACGCTACTCTAGCTACTGCTTCATCAACTGCTCTCACTGTCTCAGGAAAGACCACCTTAGCCAACGCTTCATCCACATCTCTAACAATTTCAGGTAACTCCTACCTCGGTACAGTTTCCAGCGGAGTCTGGAACGGTACTGCCATCGATATCTCTTCATACACCAACCTAGGCGTCACCGCTACCGGTCTTTCACTTTCAGGTGACAACATTGCACTAACTGCCGGATACAACATCCCACTCACAGCCAGCACAACCAACTGGAATACTGCATATGGCTGGGGAGATCATAGTATCGTAGGGTACTTGACCAACATCACCGGACAATCACTCGAAGACCTAAGTGATGTCGCTTCAATGACTCAGACATCTGGTGACCTTCTTTCTTGGAACGGTTCAAGCTGGACTAATGTTGCAACCTCATCACTTGGTATTAGTGGTGGTAGTTCAGTGTTCACAGAAGCAGGAAATGACGCATACTTCACCGGTGGTCGTATCTCTATTGGTACTACCAGTACTTCAAGCCTCCTCACTATTCAAGCAAGTAGTACAGAGAACGTCTTCTCACTCCTCACAGCCACTGGTGCAAACCTCTTCACCGTAGCAGGGGAGACTACCGGTACTTCTACTCTTGCTACTAACCTAGCTATCACCGGAAACCTATCACTCTCTGGTTCACTCTACGACAGTGCAAGCTCTGCCGGTACATCAGGTATGGTCTTGCAGAGCACTGGTAGTGGCACTACTTGGGTGGCGACTTCAACCTTAGGGATTACTGGTATATCCGATGGTGTCGCCTCCTCAAGCGTGGCCTTTAGTGTTCATAAGAATGGGACGAACCAGGGAAGTATAACCAGTGATAGTTTCACCAAACTCACTTGGTCTACTGAGCTTTTTGACACCAATAACAATTTCAATACCAGCACTAGTCGTTTTACACCAACCATAGCTGGTAAATACATTATCAATGCTACAGCTTTGTTTACAGGATTAGGCTTTGACCAAGTGGAAATAATTACAAGCATCTATAAAAATGGAACACTTTTGTACGACAGTCCCGTCGTTAGAGGAAGTGGTGCTAACCCTCAAGGAGGTTCCGTATCGGGTATAGTTGATATGAACGGTACTACTGATTATATTGAAATTTATGTCTGGCAAAATTCAGGTTCCGCCAGGACCATTTCTGGTGCCACTACCAGCACTCATTTCTCCGGCGCCCTCATCGCTCCATCTAACGGTCTCGCTGGCGGTTGGTCTAACGACGAAACTCAGTCATATCTCGCTGACTATACAGACCTCGTCGCTATCGGTACCACTACTGCTGCTGCAAAACTAGACATCTGGGGCAGTGCTGGCTCAACAGATATCCTTGGTATCTCTTCAAGTACCGGCACCCGCCTCCTTACCGTCTCTTCGGCCGGCAACGTTGGTATCGGTACCTCTACACCTGGTTCACTCCTCACTGTTACTGGCACCAGCACTATGGGTACCATCCTTCCTGGTGGTGCATACACCGGTAATATGTCTGCCTTTAACCTTGGAGCCTCTGCAAGCAGATGGAATGAAGTCTGGGCTGGTACATATAATGTTGGTACTTCTACTTGGTCACTCTCTGCTACTGGCCCTGACCGCTTTGGTATCTTTAGCTCAGCTAGTGCCGGTGGTACTGAAGTATTTTCTATACTACAAGGAGGGAACATTGGTATCGGTACCACTACACCGTCTGACAAACTCACCGTAGCTGGTGGTGCTACCTTTGACCACTTCACCACTTCATCTACGACCGCCACTTCTACCATTGCTGGTAATCTTGAGGTCACTGGAAATATATCATTCACTGGTTCACTGCTCGATAGTATTGGTTCAGCTGGCTCGGCTGGTATGGTACTTCAAAGTACTGGTAGTGGTGTGCAGTGGGTAGCTACCTCATCACTTGGTATCTCTGCTGGAGGTTCGGCTGACGATGGAGTCCTTTCACACACCTTTACCGCCTCAAGTACTTGGAACGCTATTACGTCACTTAGCGAAACATCAACTGTGCAGGTGGTACTTGATGCTTCAAATGTAACTAACGGACAACTTATCCTCACTGTCGATGGGTCTAATGTCCTTACCACTAACGCTGGGGAAAAGAATTACCGTGTAGTGAGTGCTGATAGTTCGGTGAGTATCTCAACGAGTGAGGTTGGTTTCAGTTTTGCCACCACCACTTTTGTGGATTCGTTTAGTGTTGCATCAGATGAAAGTTCACCAAATGATGTCGTTTTCAGCAATGATGGGACAAAGATGTTTGTGTCAGGCAATGAATTTAGTGAGATTATAGAGTATCATCTCGGCACTGCCTTCGACGTCTCTACCGCCGTCTACGACAGTGGATTTTATACCGGATTTCAGGATAATTTGCCTCGTGGCTTCGCCTTCAACACTGATGGTACTAAAATGTTTGTGGTGGGTGGTGAAGGAGATGATGTTAACGAATACACCCTCAGCACAGGCTTTGACGTCTCCACTGCCTCCTTCGTCGATTCCTTCAGTGTATCGGCACAGGAGACTGACCCATACGGCCTCGCTTTCAGTAGCGACGGTACCAAGATGTTTGTGGTTGGTAGTGTTGGGGACGATGTTAACGAATACACCCTCAGCACAGGCTTTGACGTCTCCACCGCCTCCTTCGTCGATTCCTTCAGCATCTCGGCGCAGGACACTGCTCCAACCGGCCTTGCCTTCAACACCAACGGTACCAAGATGTTTGTGATGGGCTGGACTGGTGACGATGTCAACATATACCACCTCGGTACTGCCTTCGATGTCTCCACCGCCGTATACAACAGTGTCTTCAGTGTAGCGGCTCAGGAGACCTCACCAACTGGTATTGCCTTCAATACCAACGGTACTAAGATGTTTGTGGTAGGTCAGGCTGGTGACGACGTGAACGAATATACTCTTGGAGCTGCTTTTACATTGAATCCGACTGCTTTCGTTGACTCCTTCAGTGTATCGACACAAGAGTCTGCACCAAACGACGTTGCCTTCTCTACCGACGGCACCAAGATGTTTGTGATGGGCTGGACTGGTGACGATGTCAACGAATATAATCTAGGTACTGCCTTCGACGTCTCCACCGCCGTGTACGACAGTGTATTTTATGTCGGATCTCAGGAGGCTACACCATCTGGCCTCGCTTTCTCCACCGACGGTACCAAGATGTTTGTAACCGGATTTAGTGGTGTGGATGTCAATGAATACCACCTCGGTACCGCCTGGGACGTCTCCACTGCCGTTTATGATAGTATATTTTACGTTGGGTCGCAGGAGAGTACACCACGTGACGTTGCTTTCTCTACCGACGGCCTGAAGATGTTTATATCAGGCGCTACAGGAATAGATATTACTGAATATAATCTCGGTGTTGCCTTCGATGTCTCCACCGCAGTCTACGATAGTGCATTCAGTGTATCGGCACAGGACACTGCACCATTTGGTCTCACTTTTTCACCAGACGGCCTCAAGATGTTTGTGGTGGGTGATACGGGAAATGATATTAATGAATATACCCTCGGCACCGCCTTCGATGTCTCCACCGCTTCATACAGTACTGTCTTCAGTGTAGCGGCTCAGGACACCACACCTCGTGGTATCGCTTTCAACACCAACGGTACTAAGATGTTTGTGGTAGGTCAGGCTGGTGTCGACGTTAACGAATACACACTTGCTGGTCCGTTCTCCGGCACCGCCCATGCATACATCTCATATGTCGCAGAAAACACCGGTGGAGCCGACCTGGCAGAAATGTACGCCACAGCAGAAAGTGACCTCGAAGCCGGTGACGTAGTAGCACTAGACACAGAACGTCCTGGCTACGTTAAGAAAGCTACCGGTATGGCGGGAGAGCGAGTAGTAGGTATCGTAGCGACTAAACCTGGTATCGTCCTAGACGACAATGCTAATGAAGGAGCACTAAAGGTACCAATAGCACTAGCAGGACGTGTACCAGTGAAGGTAACTATTGATGGCGGCGTAATAGCTATCGGTGACTTAATCACTATGGGTACTAGTACTCCTGGAGTAGCTCGTAAAGCAGAGATAGGTGACGCTGTCATTGGTTACGCTCTAGCACCATTTAGTGCAGAAGAACCAGGTACGGTTGAAGTATTTGTTAACCTAGACCTTGGTGACTCTATGATGGCGTACTACTACCAGAACGCTTCATCAACTGCTTCTTCTACTGAACCGTTCTCAGCTCACTCACTCTTTGAGCGAGTGATAGAGCTAGCTCAGGCCTTTGTAGATGGAGTGCTTAGAATTGTGGAGATTGTGGTGCAGAAGTTGACTGTTGGTTCTGCTACACAGCCGGCTGGTGTGACACTCTTCGACGTTGAAACCGGTGAACCATACTGTCTCGTCATTAAGGACGGAAAGCCAGCAAGTCTTGAGGGTACTTGTGAGGAGGCTGATTTGTCACAGTACCTACCAGAGCCTGAACCAGAACCAGAACCAGAACCGGAAACTGAAACAGAAACACCAACAGAATCAGAAGAACCAACTGATACTACTCCTACCGACACGGCCAGCACTACCGATGATGGAACTGGTACTGATACGGGTGAAGAACCAACTGATTCAGACCCTGAAGATTCTGATAACACTGGAGGAGTAGGTTCAGGCAGTGGGGGTGGCACAGAAACTCCTGAAGGCGGAGAAGACACAGACACTACGACTCCACCAACAACAGGAGAAGGGAAGTCTGAAGAACCAGCTCCAGCACCGGAGCCTGAACCAACCTCTGAACCAACACCGGAGCCTGAGCCAGCACCAACTCCAGCACCAGCACCAGCGACATAGCGAGTACTATTAAGATATACACTGAAACTATTCGGGCAACACAAGCGCAAATAGTACAGGTGCTTGGAGTTACTCAATCAGGTTGTCTCTAGTAGTATTAAGAACGTGTTTTCTGACGGTGAAATTGAAGAGAAGAGTAATGTATAAGAAATGCATAACAATAGACACTCGATGTCTATTGTTATATGTGTGGGTGAGGAGTTGCGGTGTATAATGGCTATATGAAGCTTGATGCGCAAATAGAGGCTTTGCTTTTTTATAAAGCTGAGCCAATTAAAAAAGCAGTTTTATTAAAAACTTTAGGAGTGAAGGAGGGTGAGTTGGGCTCCGCCTTGGAGGCGCTCAAAGAGCGCCTCCAAGGCGGAGCGACCGCACTCCTCGTAACTGAGGAGGAGGTGTCATTAGTGGTGGCCCCAGAATTTGATGAGCTTATTGATAGTACTCGCAAGGAAGAAATGAAGCGTGGTATTGGTAAGGCCGGGGCAGAAACCTTGGCAATTGTGATGTATCGAGGGCCCATTACCCGCGTGGAGATTGATCGAGTGCGTGGCGTAAACTCCTCATATATATTACGTAATCTGGAAATACGCGGTTTGGTAGAGAGGAGGATGGGGAAGCGACAGAACGAGTTTGTTATTACCACTGAACTTTTGCGTCATTTGGGGATACGGGAAAAAACTGAAATGCCAGATTATGCTAAGGTACTTAACGCGTTGGAAGCTTTCGAGAGTAGTGCTTTTGAAAATGACGAATCTCCGCGTCAGGCTACGGAATAATAAGTTCAACGTATATTGAATACGCCTCACTTATTTTTCCTTGCCTTCCTTGACCTTCATTCATTTTCAAAAGCACCAAGAAAGTGGTAAAAATGATGAATTACTGCGTTAGGTTACGGAACATTGATCTCAATATAGGCAACAAAATTTGAATAAAAAATGACTAATTTAGAAAACAACGATATTAACAACGAAAATCTCAGTGAGGGAGAGAGCTTATCTTTTGTGCCAGTCTCGGTAAACAAAACTTCAAATATGCCGGTTCGACGACAATTGGCCATAGTCGCTTTGTTGCTTTTGGGTATTTTTAGTTTTGGTGCTAGCGCTTTATGGCTCGGTGGTGATAGTGATAACGGTGGAGGGATGACCGCTTCTTTGGTTCAGTCAGAAGAATTGGATGAAAATGAAACAGATGTTGAGCGTATTAGTTTTGATGATTTAGAAATATTGGCTCAGTCTGCCATTGTGATAGATGTCCAGACAGATGAGGTGCTCTACCAAAAGTCGCCTGATGAGTCGTTGCCACTTGCTAGTATTACAAAGTTAATGACAGCTTTGGTAGCTAGCGAAGTAGTGGAAGCCAATGATGTTATTCCAATAACTGCGAATGCTCTCGATCAGGCTGGGGATAGTGGACTCCAGTCGGGTGAAAGATTTTCTTATAAAAGTCTAATTGACTTAGTATTACTTACTTCATCTAATGATGGAGCTTATGCGCTGTCTGCCTATGTCGGTGGTGCACTTGACTCATATGAACCAGAAGTCGCCTTTGTGAAAGCAATGAATGTGCGAGCTAAGGAGCTTGGTCTTTCACAGACTTCCTTCCGCAATCCAACTGGGCTTGATATATCGGAGACTGAAGCTGGTGCATACGGCAGTGCACGTGACGTGGCTAAACTAATGAAATACATCTTAGAAAGTTCTCCAGAGTTACTTGAGGCCACTACATATATAGATACTTCAGTTTATAGTGAGTCTGGAACTCTGCATAAAGCTGATAATACTAATTATGTAGTAGACGCTATACCAAACACCATTGCCTCTAAAACTGGCTACACCACTCTCTCGGGAGGGAACTTAGTTGTAGCTTTCAATGTGGGACTCAATCGACCAGTTATTGCTGTGGTGCTCGGTTCAACACATCAGGGACGTTTTTCTGACATACTAAAGTTAGTGGAAGCTACCAAGAGCGAAATAATGAGTGGAGAATAGACAGAACAGCAACTTGACGTCGTGTTGCTGTTGTATATACTATAGGCATATGGCTAAGACAACTATCAACATCAAAGCTGACAAATATATTAAGGAAGAGGCGCAAAAAACGGCTCGTGAGCTTGGTATGCCACTGTCTACTGTAATCAATGGGTATTTAGCTCAGTTTGTCAGAACAAAAGAAGTTTATTTCTATCTTGAAGGGGAGCTCAAGCCTATGGCAAAGCGTCGCCTTGACCGACTACAAAAGGAGGCTCTGGAAGGCAAGAACCTTACTGGGTCCTTTGATAGTGCGCGGAAGGCAATTGACCATTTACATTCACAATGAATATAGGTTTTCACCGCAACTTTATTAAACAGTATAAGAGAGTGCCAAAGAGTACACGTTTTCGGGTTGATGAGCGTTTGGAACTTTTTGAGCTCAATGCGCTACATCCACTACTTAATACCCACCCCTTAACGGGAAATCGGACAGGGCAGTGGAGTATAAATATCACTGGAGACTGGAGAGCTGTTTTTGTTTATCAAGATAGAGAAACTGTCATTTTTATTGATTTAGATACACACAGTAATCTGTATAAGTAGATTTAGTTTGTGTTGTGATACTATGACAGTGATAGAATTTTGCTATGGAACTTACCCTCATTAAAGTATTTCTACCTACTGCACTCGCTTTCATAATTGGCGTGGCTACGACTCCTATTGTTACTCATTACTTATATAAGTATCAAGCGTGGAAGAAAGTATCTGGTAAAGGTAATGGCTATGGTGGGGGAGGGACACCACTTTTTGATGCTCTTCATAAAACTCGTGACACTAACACTCCGAGACTTGGTGGTATTGTGATTTGGTCTAGTGTGTTCTTAACGGTATTACTACTGGCTGTATTTGAATTTCTTTTCCCGGATTCTGTGTTTGGTAAGTTGAATTTTCTTTCACGGTCTCAGACGTGGTTACCGCTCCTGGCTCTTTTAATCGGTGCCTTGGTCGGTTTTATAGATGATGTACTTACTATTCGGGGAGATGGTAAGCATTTTGCTGGCGGGCTTCCTTTATCACAGAGACTCTTGGTTGTGACTGCTACTGCTTTCTTGTCGGCCTGGTGGTTTTTTGACAAACTTGAAGTAGATAGTGTGTCCTTGCTTGGTTTTGGTGAATTGACCTTGGGTATTTGGTTTATTCCATTCTTTGTGTTTGTGGCGGTATGTGTGTATGCGTCGAGTGTTATAGATGGTATTGATGGCTTGGCCGGTGGAGTGTTTATGTTCATCTTTACCGCTTACGCTGGAATAGCACTGTGGCAAAATCAGATTGATATAGCGGCACTCTCCGCCACCATAGTTGGTGGTATCTTGGCATTTTTATGGTTTAACATCCCTCCAGCCCGCTTCTATATGTCTGAAACTGGAGTAATGGCCCTCACAATGGCTCTAACCATCATAGCTTTTATGACAGACACATTGGGAGAAGGGGAAGGTGTGTCCCTTTTGCCAGTGGTAGGATTTTTACTCGTAGCTACAGTAGTCGCTAATGCTGTGCAAGTAGCGTCCAAAAAAATCTTGGGGCGAAGGGTGTTAAAGATTGCCCCACTACATCATCACTTTGAAGCCGACGGTTGGCCGAACTACAAAGTGACTATGCGTTATTGGGTACTCGGTTTCGTTCTGGCAGTCATTGGAATGATATTAGCGATCGCTATCTAAACTTCCAAAATCAGGTAAGGGAACCTTTCTTTCTGCGTTCGTTCGGTCATATCCAAACTTTCACCACGGCTTGGCTACGACACTCGCTCACTTGAAAGTAAAACCTAGGACTTCAGGGTTTTTCCTCAGTCATCGTAGTTTGTTCTACGTATCCCTCACAAAAACCCTTCCAGTCTGTCGGTTTTCCTCTGATTTTGAAAGTTTATAATTTCAACTCATTTCTACTATTAGACTATAATAGTGTGTATCTAAAAACTAACTATGGTATCTCCTAAATCAGTCGACAAAATATTACTGGGTATTGTACTCACTTTAGTGGCTGGTGGCTTTTTTATTTTTTCCTCGGCTTCACTCGGTCTATTAGTAGACGGCAATGTTAGATTTACTTCTGTTGCTTTTAATCAAATAGTCTTAGGTATTGGTGGGGGAATGGTAGCTATGTTCATTATGAGCCGTATCTACTACCGCACTTGGAGACGGTTTGCTTTTTATATTTTTCTTCTAGGAGTTCTGGGGGCATTTCTGGTATTTGTGCCAGGGCTTGGACTTGAACACGGAGGGGCTAGGCGTTGGATAGATGTGGCTGGCTTTTCTTTTCAACCGGCAGAATTTTTGAAGATTGCTTTTGTTATATATGTAGCTACTTGGTTTTCAGCTATTCGCAAAGGAACTAATAACTTTTGGCAAAGTACGGCACCGTTTATTGCTAGTGTATTTGTGGTTGGGGTGGTGATGTTGCTTCAGAAAGACACTGATACTTTCTTAATTATGGTGGCGGCTGGTACGTCTATGTTCTTCGTGCAAAGCGGAAAGTGGCGTGAGATTTTAATAATGGGACTCGTGATGATAGCGTTGGTTGGTAGTCTCGCTTTCGTGCACGACTATGTTAAAAATCGCTTATTGGCTTTTGTTAATTCTGATTATGACCCACAAGGAGCTGGTTACCAAGTGAAGCAGTCACTAATAGCTGTTGGTTCTGGCGGAGTGTGGGGGAGAGGCTTTGGTCAAAGTGTACAGAAGTTTGAATATCTGCCTGAGCCAATCGGAGACTCAATCTTTGCTGTCTATGCGGAAGAATTTGGTTTTGTTGGAGCTTTCATTTTAATTTTACTTTTTTCTGGTTTTGTTTTTAGAGGTTATCGATTAGCTACACATGCACCTGATGATTTTGGGATGTTGCTGGTAGTGGGGCTAGTTACTATGATTGTACTTCAGGCCTTTTTGCATATAGCGGCGATGGTGAAGTTTGCACCTATGCTCGGACTGCCATTACCTTTTATTAGTCATGGAGGAACCGCTATGCTTATGACTTTGGCAGCGGTAGGTATCATATTGAATGTATCGAAATACCAAAAGAGGATGATAAAATGATAAGTGAATATGAGAATAGTACTAGTAGGTGGTGGAACTGGTGGACACTTTTATCCGTTGATGGCGGTAGGGGAGGCGTTGCGCGAGCACGACAAGAGAGAGGGAAGAGAAACCGAGGTTTTCTATATGGGTCCAGATGTTTATAGTGCAGAATCTCTAAATGCTCTTAATATAAAATTTGTATATTGTTCGGCTGGCAAGAAACGCAAATATTTTTCTCTCTTAAATTACTTCGATACCCTGAAGACAGGTTATGGAGTGATTGTGGCTTTTGTGAAATTGTTAAAACTCTATCCTGATGCTGTGTTTAGCAAGGGGGGCTATACGAGTGTTCCTGTAACTATTGCAGCAGCACTACTGCGCATACCGGTCGTGATACACGAATCAGATGCTGTACCAGGTCGGGCTAATAAGCTAGCCTCTCGCTTTGCTCGCATTATCGGTATTGCTCATAATGACGTGGCAGAATTTTTCCCAAAAGAAAAGGTGATTAATGTTGGAATGCCGATAAGGCAGGCCTTTATGAAACCTGTTGCTGATCCACATACACTGCTTGGAATTGGTAAGGACAAGCCAGTTATACTTGTGACTGGTGGTTCATCGGGGGCGGAAAGATTAAATGACTTCGTGCTTGCTGCCTTACCGAAGCTCCTCTCTGCCTATACTATAGTGCATCAGGTAGGGGAGAAGAATGTAGAAAAAGTATCAGCAGCGGCCACGTCACTTTTTACCGACCAGTCTGCTCTAGCTAATTATTATTTGTTTGGACATTTGCCACAGGAAAAATTTGCCGCCGCTTTCCAGGTGGCTGACCTTATCGTGACGCGCGCTGGGAGTACTACATTATTTGAAATAGCCTTAAGTCAGAAGCCATCTATTCTGGTACCTATACCAGAGGAGGTAAGTCGCGACCAGCGTAGTAACGCTTATGCATATGCCCGGGCTACAGGAGCCATTGTCCTTGAAGAGCATAATTTAAGTGATGATATTTTGGTTGCGGAAATAAACAGAATACTGGGCGACAGCCAAGTCTATCAGACGATGGTGGAGGGAACTAAGGCTTTGACATCTGACCAGGCCGCGTATAAGCTGGCGGATATATTACTTGAAATTGGCCACTCACATGAGTAAACGAAAACCGCCAAAATGAGCGATCTTCTTGCTCGGCGGAATTTTTATTCCACGCACCGTATAACTGATACGGCTTGGTCACAAAAATTCCGCCGAACGGCGAATCTCATCTCATTTTGACAATTTTCTGATTGCTGACCATACTGTAAGCTAAATCTCAAATGAACTCTATTGAAAAAAAAGTCGTAACCCGCTTCGCGCCGTCTCCGACGGGCTTTCTACACATAGGAGGTGTGCGAACTGCTATCTTTTCGTACCTTTATGCCAAGAAAATGGGCGGTACTTTTATTTTGCGTATTGAAGACACTGACAAAGAACGTGAGGTGGCGGGCTCAATTGAACACATTATGGAGTCATTGCGTTGGCTGAACATTGAGTGGGATTATGGTCCTGATAAGCCGGGGACGTTCGGTTCTTGTATACAATCAGAGCGCCTCGCTAGTTATAAAAAATATGCACTACAACTGATTGATAAAGGTTTGGCATATCCTGACCCGTATACCAAAGAAGAAGTTGAGAAGTTTCGCCAAGACGCTGAAGCACAGAAAAAGCCGTTTCTATTTCGTAATTATCGTCCTGAGACATTTGATGAGTGGGATGGTAGTAAGCCACTTCGCCTCAAGGTGCCAGAGGTAAAACGATATGTTTGGGAAGATGCTGTTCGTGGCCAGCTTGAGGCAGGGGAGGAGATGTTGGACGATATCGTCTTGATAAAGTCAGACGGTTATCCAACTTACAACTTTGCTCATATTATTGATGACCTAGAGATGGGTGTCACCCATATAATGCGCGCGGATGAATTCATCGCTAGCCAGCCAAAGTTTTTATCCATCTATGATGCATTAGAAATTCCGTATCCAGTTTTTGTTTCACTACCACCGATTCTCCGAGATGATAGAACCAAGAAGCTCGGTAAAAGAGATGGTGCGAAAGATATTTTAGACTACAGAACAGAAGGTTATCTACCAGAAGCAATGTTTAATTTTCTAACATTGATTGGTTGGAATCCAGGTACTGAGAAAGAAGTCTTCACAAAGGATGAGTTAATAAATGAATTTGATCTTCATCGTATTCAAAAGTCAGGGGGAGCTTTTAACGAAGAGAAACTAAAGTGGTTAAACAAAGAACACTTAAATAGTTTGAGTGCTTCTAAATATAAGGAGTTGGTGCTAAAAGCAATTCCTGCTAAGTACACAGGACTTCCATCTTTCACTGAAGACAGATTAGAAAAACTAATGCCTGTGATTCGTGAACGTACACATATTATGGCGGATGTAACGACTGCCTTTGAAGTATGCGAGTACGACTTCGTTTTTACAGACCCAGATGTTTCTCTAGATATATTGCGTTTTAAAAAGGATCCAGATGTACATTCTGCTGCCCCTCGGCTTCAACATCTGGCTCTGCTATTAGAAACTGCCGATTTTTCTTCACCTGACACGATAAAATCTGCGGTATGGGATTATGCTGAACAGGAGGGTAGGGGAGAGGTCTTATGGCCTATGCGTGTGGCTCTGACAGGCCTCGAACGCTCTCCAGACCCTTTTACTGTGGCTTATATTATTGGTCAAACAGATACGCTACGCCGACTTCAGGCTGCATATGATAAGATCGGTCACGCTAAATAGCGTGACATCGGGGCAATCTTTCTAGATAAGGAACCGGCTCCGCCGATACATGCCTTTATTGTTTCCTCCGACAGCGAATAAAATTCGCTGTATTCGGCAACATCTAGTAAAATAAGAGGGTGATTGTAGCCAAATCGTATAAATACCTAATAGCTTTTATAATTGGTGCACTTATTTTGCCTGGAGTTTTTTTTATGATGCCAACGGTAAATGCTCAAACTGAAACTGAGCGTCTACAAGCAGAGATCAAAGAAAGAAATGCACGATTGTCTGAAATTGAGAAAGAAATCGCAGGGTACGAGGCGGAACTCAAGAAAGTAGGTGCAGAAAAAAGTACTCTACAAAGTGCCATTAACCAGTTGGAGCTTGAAAGAAAGAAAATTCAAGCTGACATTACCTACACGCAAAACAAAATCGATAACACCGACTTAGAAATAAATAAGCTCTCCTTGGAGATAGACGACACTAGTGAAAGCATTAGTAAAAGTGCAGCAGCGGTGGGGGAGATTCTGCGTGTTGTCGATCAAAATGACCAGGAGTCACTGATTGAATTATTTCTTAGGCACGAGAATCTTTCTGAATTCTGGAATGAAGTCGCAGGGCTAGAGAGCGTGCGCACAGTGATGAACGACCGTGTTTATGAACTAACGGTACTTAAAAGTTCCCTTGAGGGAAAAGTGGGGGAGGAGACAATGAAGCGTGGTGAATTGATGTCATTAAAGAATCAGTACTCGGGACAACAGGCTGTCTTGGATAATAATCGTAAGCAAAAAAGCGAGCTGTTAACCGCCACTAAAAATGAGGAGGCAGAGTATCAAAAGCTACTTAATGATAAAAAAGCTGCCCGTGAAAAGTTGGTGAAGGAAGTACAAGCGATTGAATCTGAACTTCAGTTTATGCTGGATCCCAACTCTATCCCGGTTAAGGGGAGTTCTGTATTCCAATGGCCACTTGAGAAGGTGGTGCTTACACAGTACTTTGGCTACACTAAATTCGCGCTTCAAAACCAAGGTGTATACAAAAACAATATGCACAATGGTATTGACCTCGGTGCTCCGACTGGTACTAAGATATTTGCCCCACTTGGTGGAACGGTACGCGCTACTGCCAATACTGACCTAGTACCAGGTTGTTATTCTTGGGGGCAATGGGCCTTAGTAGATCACCCAAATGGCCTCTCTACACTTTATGCTCATATGAGCAACACTTCTGTGTCAGCAGGACAAAAGTTGAATACAGGGGATTTGATAGGCTTTGTGGGAGCAACTGGCTACGCCACTGGTCCTCACCTTCACTTTACTGTTTATGTGAGTGCTGCAGTTAGCGTTAAGAGCTTCAATCAATTTAAGGCCGTTACTGGCTGTGGTGCGGCGCTTTCACCATTCTCCGCAGTGGAGGGTTATTTAAACCCGATGGACTATTTACCCGCTTCCTAGAGTACTTTTCCAAAATTAGCGCATCTGCACTAGTGTCAGACTTTTACTCAATCACCTTAGGTTAACTAAGGCTCTTTCGCAAAATTCCTCCAACTAATACACCCGCATCCGCTTTTGGAAGAAGTTAAATTTAGTAGTTCAAAGCTGTCCACAGTTTACGGCTATTTTTATATCGGTTATACTCCGGATTAGGTGAGTACATAAGAGTGTGAGAGTGCGGAGTGACTTACAAAAGCCAAACCAAACTTAACGAGGAAGAAAATGGAAAAAGATACGGGGACTAATCTCACTGAGACTGAATCCACCTCAAATGAATCAGATGCAGACAAGGGGAAGCTTACTCTCCAAAATAAGTTGATGATTCTTGCGGCAGTAGCCGTCATCTCTATTCCACTTTTTGGGATCGATCTTTGAACTAGTGAGTGCAAACAAATAATGAAGGGTGACGTCGGCTAATTTGGCCGGCGTTTTGTATTGTCTTCTCTATATCATTTAATTTAGACATCCGTGTCGACGGAGTCTCTTCAGTCTAAAAACAGGATGTACGGTACGGGCTATATACACTACTACCTCTCTTGTGTCTGGAAATAAACAGGGAAGTGAGTACCCTTAAACCTGAGCATTCAATTTTTACTTTTATGACTCCCCTACCGGATAGTGGGGGAGAGGGCCCAGGACTATCCCAGCCTAATTTTAAATTTTAATAAAATATTAAAAATGAGAGAACAAAATCTTTTCTAAAAAATTCTGTGTATGTCGGAGTAGGGGACTTCAGTTGAACAATATTGAAGATTTAAATCTAAATGCAAAATTTAAGCACCTGTGGATAACTTTGCTGTTGTGTTGTAATTTGCAGTATATAATTGAGTATTAGAGATATTATACTCAGTTCCATATATAGAGTTTAAGCCCTATTCTAACCATTCCTATATAATGTTCTCTAAGTCCCTCCATACTTTCCCCTCACCTATGAATGACAAAAAAGAAACAACAGAAGTTACTGAAACCTTAAAGACTGCTAAATTTGCCGTCCTCCCCCACGTGTCTCATTTTCTGACTTCAATCCTGGCCAATAATTATTCCAGTAAAACTCACGATTCATATAAACGTGACCTTTTGACCTTTGATCGGTTTTTGGCCTCTGAAATGGGACATATTACCTTCAGTGAGATAGATAAGCACGTTATAGAGCTTTTTAAGGCTTATTTGAACTCCGATGACCGGCACACGACACTTAATACTAAAGTTCCAGAGCGTCGTCTTAAAAGCGGTTCTGTGAATCGAATGTTGTCGTCACTGCGTCGATATTTTGCGTATTTGATCGATATGGACTACGAGTCGCCGCTTGCACCAACTGCAATCAAACTCGTGCGGGCTGAAAAAAAGCATGGACAAGTTGCTGAATTGCATGAATTAATTTCGCTGATTGAGTCACCAACTAAGTTTGAAAAAAATAAATTTGTGGCCACGCGTAATCGTGCGATGCTTGAGACCTTATTAGCAAGCGGAATGCGTATTTCTGAGCTTCTAGGGCTCAGACTTAATCAACTTGATAAGTCAGGTCGTATTTTTATTGAAGGAAAAGGTAAAAAGCAGCGCTTTATATATTTAACTGAGCGTGCAAGGCGACATATAGATGATTATCTCAAATTAAGAGTAGACGACCTTCCCTATTTATTTATTCCAAAAAGAGGCCAGAATGCTGGAGAAAAAAACAAACGCATTTCTTCCAATTACCTCCAAATGAAGATTAAAAAGTATCGGGAGCTTCTTGGTATTAATGTGCCAACCTCTGCTCACTCGCTACGTCACGGCTTCGCCACTTACTTGGCTGAACAAGGTGCCAACCCAGCCGCTATTCAGGTGCTTTTAGGACACGAGTCGCTCGATACTACCACTCGATACGTTCATGCATCAGATCGTTACGCTGAAGAAACTCATCGTAAGTTTCATCCGCTTGGAAAGTAACGAAATTATGATTAGACAAAACAAAAACTCCCAAAAGGGAGTTTTTGTTTTGAATTAAATTTCTAACTAGCCTTCACAACTGACACACGTTGATTCACCGGCAAAATGAACGCGAGGTTTAGCTGCTGCGGCACCTTCTACAGCTGGTAGTTCGAAGTTGAATTCATTTGTGTTTTGCATGACTTATATTTTAACATTTTGAGCCAGGACCGCGATGTGTATAACTAGTCTACATTATTACGGCTATAGATAAAGATTTATTTGACCCCGCTCCCCCACCAAACTTGACAATATTTTAGGCAGTGTTATTTTAATGGAGTAATTTGTTCTTGTTGAGTCCCCGAGAGAGTGGCTGGTCCCCGTTGCCCCGCCAAACCAACTGCTCTCCCCTGCCCCCAAGATTTTCCTAGGAAAATCTTGGGGGCTTTTCTTTTAGTACATATCTCTTTCTAAAAAAACTGCAAATATAAAAATATTATTGTTACAATTGCTTGAATGAAGTCTTCTCCAAATCAACGTTTTAATGATCTTGATTTGTCCGACTGGAAGAACCTAGATATTTGGACCGATAGTCTATGGCTGATACCAGAACGAGATAAAACTGGCAAACATGATGGTTTTTACCATGGTAACTTTGTACCTCAACTTCCACGTCAATTAATATCTAGATATAGTAAAAAGAATGAGGTAATCTTTGATCCTTTTCTGGGTAGCGGTACCACAGCGTATGAGGCGGAAGCTCTGGATAGGTGTTTTGTTGGTATTGAGATTCAAAAGGAACTAGTAGATCACGTAACGAATCGCTTGGGACCTAGTGACAACTTTTCTGCTGTACTACAAGGTGACAGCACTGAGAAGAAATCTTTTAGTAAAGTTAAAGAATTCTTACGTCTACATAAGCTAGAACGTGTTCATTTGGCTATATTGCATCCCCCGTATGCTGACATAGTAAAGTTCAGCGACCTCAATGGAGATTTGTCAAACTCCCCTTCTTTAACAGACTTCCTCGATAAATTTTCTGCCGTGGTTCAAAATACCCTAGATATATTAGAGGATGGGCGATATTTGGCAGTGGTAATTGGAGACAAATACAGTAAAGGACAATGGATCCCTCTGGGTTTTTATTGTATGAACGAGGTCCAAAAATTAGGCCCCACACTCAAAAGTATTATAATTAAAAATATGGCGGGCAACAGAGCAAAGCAAAACAAGGAAGGAATTTGGAGGTATCGAGCATTGTCTTCTGATTACTACATTTTTAAACACGAATACATACTTCTCTTCAAGAAATAATATATGGCTATAGTTAACATACGAGAAGTGAATTTTATTAAACTAAAATCACTCAAAAAAGAATATCTTAAGGAATTTTGTGAAAAATTTTCTATAGCTATTTCCTCTAACATCGCAGGGACAATTGAAAAAATACTAGAGGATTTTGATAGTGGACGTATTAAGACTTCTGATATTAATGATTTTATTAAATCAAAATATCAGAACTTAAGGTCAGAAGAAATTATAAAAACAGGAGCTACACATAAAGCGATTCTCTCAGAGTTGAATAAAATTGACGTGCGTACTTGGGGCATGGTTCAGGGTGCTGTAGACGCACATATACAATCTAATTACGTTAGAAAATTTTTTCGGTTCGAAGATGTAATTTCTGCAATACGAGGGGGGCTCTACCAAACTATTGAGTCATATACCCTGTCAACTTGGTACAATCACTGGAGTACTGTTTTCTTAGAAGACTTAATAAATGAGAATAAGAATGTCGTTCCGATAATAAAAAAAGTTAAGGGTGTGGACATTATCTGGAATGAACAGCCTTTGGACATTAAGGTTACTAATTTACCAAGAGAGTGGTTTAAGAATGGACTTACTTTCGAAGATGCGTTGAGTGACCCAAAAAAAGTTTGTAAATATATGTATCAACTCCAAGGAGCACAACGCTTTGGTAGTGAGAATAGGCTGTTTATAGTGATTTTTGATAGAAATAAACCTGAAGAGAGTTGGAAGATAAAACGTGATTACAACCTTATAAAATCAAAGATCAATGACTTTTTTGATCAGGCAGTTCAACTTGATGCAATTAACTTTAGTTTTGGTCGTAATCAGTATTTAGCACACAGTAAGGTAATGTTTATAGTGAAATGATATATGAATTATATTGGCAGTAAACTCTCATTGCTTCAATTTTTGGAAGAATCAATTGACAAAGTGGCAGGTAAAGACTGTCGTACTTTTTGTGATTTATTTGCTGGAACTGGAGCAGTTGGATTGCATTTTAAGAAGAAAGGCTACAAAGTTATTGCCAATGACATTCAGTTTTATAGCTACGCTTTAAATCGCCACTACATTGGTAACCACAAACCTTTAAAATTTTCTGGTTTAGTTAAAGACATACCGAATTTAGAGGAAGTGAATGTTACCGATCGAGCAGTTGTTGTATGTGATCACTTGTCGGACCTTCAAGGAACCGAGGGTTTTATATTTAACAATTATTGCCTTGGAGGAACAAATTTGTCAGCAGAACCCCGTCAATATTTTTCTGACGATAATGGAAAAAAGTGTGATGCTATTCGTCAGAAAATTGAATCCTGGAAAAAGACTGACTTATTGAACGATGATGAATATTACTTTCTTTTAACCACCCTTCTTGAGTCTATTGATAAGTACGCAAACACTGCAGCAGTGTATGGAGCTTTTTTGAAGAAGCTCAAGAAATCTGCACAAAAGAGTATAGTATTGACCCCAGCAATGTTGACTATAAATGATCAAGAACACTTAGTTTTCAATAAAGATGTGAATAGTTTAGCGAAGGAGATTGAGGGTGACATACTCTACTTGGATCCTCCGTACAATCAGAGACAATACGCTACCAACTATCACTTGTTGGAAACTATAGCTAAATATGACAATCCGGAGATCCATGGAAAGACTGGTTTGCGTGAATACTCAGCACAGAAATCTCTATATTGTTCCAGAAAAGAGGTAAAGTCTGCCTTCAAGGACCTCATTCTTAGTGCAAAAGCCAAATATATATTTCTTAGCTACAATAACGAAGGTTTAATGTCTGCAGGTGACGTGAAAGAAATAATGAGCTTACGAGGAAAGTATGGTTTTTTCACTAAGGAATATGGTCGTTTTAAAGCAGATAAGTCTGAGAAGAGAAATTATAAATCTAATAGAACTACAGAATATTTGCATTATGTAGTTTGTAATTCTTGAGATTATTTAGCACTTGATAAAGCAAAAGCGCGGGCTGAAGGCCTGCGCTTTTCTTTCTATATTGAATTGACTGATGTGTCTATTGACTCACAGTCAAACTCCGGCGGATTTGGTCGAATGCGGCGATTAGGGAGTCGCGGTTAAATTCTGTCACTGTCCCCTCTTCGTAATTATCTATCCAAGAGTAATTATTTCGTTTGCGGAAAGCTAAAACTAGAGGTTTGAGTACTAAGTGATTATATGCTTAACTTGCGCTAGCGAATCGATAGTTCCCTACAGGAGGAGAGCATGACTAATGCAAACATAGTCTCTGTCTCTGTTAATGAGATTTGGGACAGGGTCAGAGCAAGGCTTAAGGCCACTATTGGACCCGAGAAGTACAATAGCTGGTTTACCTCTGCTCAGTTGGAGGAAACGCACTCGAATGGAGTGACTGCCACTGTCTCGGTCGCAACGCCCTTCTTGGTGAATTGGATTAACAATACGTATCACAGTGTCATCCAAGAACTCTGGCAGGAGTATCAGCCTGAAACCAAAGTGCGAGTTGTTCTTCGCAAAAGGACTAATGGAGAAAAGATCTTTGATCCGGAGGCGCCAGATAATAACAAACGGAAAGCGACCTCTGTTCCTAAAGACAGGACAAGAAAATCACCTACCAGCAAGGGAAAAGCAACTACTAAGCCTGCCTCTGGCAAGCTATCAAAAATACCTTCACCAGACTCGTCAGCTTTGGAGGAAGCAAAGTTGATGGTTTTATACCGTCTCACTAGTACAGAGGGGGTGATCAAAGTCGAGCTGTGTAGGGCGTTTGTTATACGTGCCTATGGGGTAGATTATGATAAACTGGTCTCTGATTGTGTTAAATGGTCAGTGACGATACCGAGGCACATTGCGATATACTTGGCCAAGAAGCTGACCCCGCGTTCTTTGGCTGAGATAGGAGGTCTGTTCGGTGGTCGGGACCACACTACAGTGGTCAACTCAATAAAAAGAATAGAGACCCTTTGTGTTCGCAATCCGGAGTTCAATGACTTGATCAGTTCATACATTGATCACTTTGAGGCCTGTGTGGAACTCTCAAAGAGATCAATCGTCGAGGCGCCATAAGACGCCTCAACTCACAGACTCCAAACGCCTTCGGGCGTTTTTTCTTTTTCTAAATAATCACCCCTCCCAATAGCTCCTTAAGAGCATTATCATAATCAGGGCGGTGGAGGGTGAGATGGATAGTACGGGTACTTCCCTGGCTAAAGTGACTCTCTAACTCCGGATGTCTTTCCAGATAATTGACCAGTTTATTAGGGATGATTTCGTCTTGGGAAAGGATCTTAAGACTTGAATTAAAATGGGCGCGCAGACCGTCTTTGAGTTTGGTGTAGTGGGTACAGCCAAGAATGACCGTATCAAATTGATTACTCCCCTTTTCTTCTTCAATTGTCACTATGGCTTTACTCAAAGCTTCCGCACGATCCCCGCTCTCGATTAGAGGGACCAGTTCTGGTGTCGGTACTGAATAGAGTTTAATCTTGCGTGGTGAGCGATTCTGAAGCTCCAGAGCGTATTTACCAGACTCGACTGTGCGCTTGGTGGCAATAAGTAGGGTTGAGGTACTATCACTATTAATCAAGGCTTCGACAGTTGGAATAACGACGCCTAAGATGCGTCGGTCTGGGTAGTTATCTTTAAGGAAGCCGTCTTGAAGTCGACGGAGTGTTTCCGCAGAGGCGGTGTTACAAGCAATGACAACTAGCAGACAGTCTTTTTTAAAGAGTGCTTCTACCCCGGCTTTGGTTAGTTGGTATATCTCCTCTTCAGTCTTGTCGCCCAAAGGTAGGTTCGCAGTGTCACCATAGTAGACATAGTCATATTGTGGCAATTCCTTAGCCACTACCTTCAGAATAGTCAGACCACCGAGCCCAGAATCGAAGAAACCGATCTTTCCCGCTTTTTGCACATTTGGAGCTTCTTCAGTCATATATACAGTATAATGGTTATAGATGTAGCATTATAAGCTTAGATAAGTTAGTTAACTAGCTTCCTAAATAAAAGATTTCAAAATTTATGGACTTTATTGATAAAACTCTACGTGCACATGGCGCCATGGTGGGCCGTATGCTCATAGGCTTACTATTCGTATTCTCAGGAGCGGGAATTGTGATGAATGGAGTAGATGGTTTCGTTGGTATGATCGAGACTCGAGGTTTACCAATGGCTTCCCTGCTTGCTTGGGTAGTGGTGCTCATTAAAATTGCCGCTGGTGGCGCTTTAATGTTGGGGTACAAAACCAAGGAGGCTGCTTTGGCACTCTTGGTCTTCACACTCCTTGCGACTATCTTCTACCATATGAATCTTGAAGATGTTAACTTGTTCAAGAATTTGGCGATTATGGGTGGGTTGATGTATGTATATATCTACGGCCCGGGACCGGGCTGGAAACTTAAGACTTCCTAAAAAACTTTCTTAAAATCGGCACATACGCACCAGTTTCATAATTTTCCTCGGTCGTCGTAGATGGACCTACGCCTCCCTCGTAAAATTCTTCCAACTGGCACGTCTGCGCTCGATTTAAAAAAAGTCTGGACGAGAGGAAAATTCTACACATACAAAAGGCCGCCCTTACGGGCGGCTTTTTGTATGTGGTCTTAACCACTGTATGCGACTGTGTTCCCCCAGCAAGGCCGAGAGGCACTCCATGGCTGTGTACCCTGATTCTCATAGAGAAAACGAGCATAGGCCATATTGTCGTGTATGTTTTCGAGATCGAGACCAAGCTTAATAGCTGCGGCCTCGTGATAGCGTTTGTTGATTTGCATTACGCCGGTGTCGGCGGGATCAACCTTTCCTTGTAGGACTGATCCGTCAGATAAATCATGACGGAACGTTGATTCACAACGTGCCACCTGAACCATGACTGGAATGTCCTTAAAGTACTCGCGGACGATACTTTCAGTATCGGAAATGGCTACTTTCTCCGCTTTAACCGTCTCTTCAGTAATTTGGCCATATGCGATCGGTGTTGTACTAATCGATGCTGCGCCAGTAACCGTTATGACGGCCGTTAGCAATGTGGATAAAATAAGCCCGTTGTCTTAGTTTTTAATAGCCCGCATAAAGGACTGAAAATTGTGAGTAACTTCACTGGTTCTTCATCAATTTTCAGTCCTTTGTGCTTTTGAAGGCCTGGCCACGAGAGTTTTAAGGCTCCGTACCAAAAAAACAGCCGTAGCTGTTTACCGGAATACAATAGCACAAAATGCACCTAAAATCAAATTATGCAATAATTCAGAGTTTTGTAAATAGTATAAAAGCCTTATTTTAAGCCATTTTGCCTAAAGTGCTGAAAGCTAGCCACTGAAGAATAAGAGAAGTATCCCTCTTGTATTTTAAGTCATTCACTCAGCACCCTATTCCATCTGTCCGAGTAGTACCATAGCGCCATATAGGCCACTATCGTCCTTCAGTTTGGCTACCTTGAGCTCTGGTACCGCAATATCGTCTGCTAGGACCAATTCTGTATGACGTTTAATATTTTCTAGTGGTATGGCAGGGTTACCAGTAATCATTGAGCCACCAAGCACGATGACATCAGGTGACCAATAGTAGATGGTGTTGCGAAGACCGTGGGCCAAGTAATTGGCTAATTGGTCCCAGATAGCGTCGTCTTGTGGAATGTCGTAGGGCTTAGCGCCGGTCCTCTCTTCAATAGCGGAACCAGATACTAGGTTTTCAAGCGTTGGCAAGATGTCGTCACCTAAGATGGTGCGGTCAATATCAAGCACTTGCTTGCCAGGTTCAAAGCCTAAGTGATAACTATCAATCTTTCCTTTCTCTATCTTAGCTCCCCCTACTCCGGTCGAAATCGTGTGGTAGACCATAATGTCAGCTCCCTTCCCTGCACCAAAGTGAGCTTCGCCAAGACCAGCTAGGGCCGCGTCGTTTTCAAGACATACTTTGGTCTTCAGTCTTTTTGCTAAAGTGTCAGCCAATGATTCCTCTACCCATTTTGAGAGCACATCATCATGGGCAATATAGGTACGGTCCTCGCTAAGCATTCCTCGCACAGCGCCACAGGCACCTCGGATGTTAGTCTTGGCTAAACTCTCAGCTGCTTCCACGATTTTATCTATTCCCTCCTTAAAGTTAATCGGCGTCTTAAACTTAATCGGCTTCTCAAACGATTTTAAATCTTCAGATACCGCCACGCGGGTATTTGTACCACCAATGTCAAAAAGAATGTAACTCATATGATTAATCGACTATTGGACTTATTTCCTGACCAAAGACTTCACTGATGTCCTTGCAGTAGTCTTCAATACTGTCTTTAAAGTATGAAGGGTGGGCGCGCTGTATCTGACCAACGAAGTGGTAGCAGGTAGCAAGAGCAGAAGCAAAACCACCGTTGGTCGCCAATGGTAATTCAATCTTCTTGTCTTCCTCTCCCCACCCTAACTGTTCCATACCCACATAAACAAAGAGTTCACCCTCATCACGGACGATGGTCTTAGCGTGTTTTATTTCTTCTGGCACAAAAAAGCGAGGAGTGAGCTTGGTACCAAACAATTCGTCAAACTTAGTGCGAAGCATCGGCGCTACCAAAGCGACGTCTGGAGGCAGGATAAAGGTGAAGCCATTAAACTTTGCTAGGTCTACCCCTGTTTCACTATTAGACTCAATGTGTGAAAGTATGGCCCTTGGATCTTCTTTGGTCTTTGCCAATATCATTGATAGATAGGTCGAGGTGTTATAGGTGTATGGTTCACGGTTTTTGGGAAAGGTATAGATGTTTTTAGGCTCCATAAAACTGCCAGCTGGAGCGTCCGGATTGTTTGTATAAAGTACTGCTGGCATTTGAAGTTCCTCTAAACGCTCGGCAATATTGACCGAGTGTTTACTCCCTGAAGCAGATATCAAAACCGCTCCATCCATATCCCCTATTTTACTTATCACTTCTTCAAAGTTGCTCTCATTGGCGAATACGGCGTCCACGTCATTAAAAATAATTCTTCCGGTGTATTCTGCATTTCCGCTCCCAATGACTAAGGGTCTTTTAAAAGGAGCGGAAACGTCTGGTAGTGAAGTGCTGGAAAGCATCATTAGAGCTCCTTCCACTACCACATCTAAGTCTGGAATGTTATTCAGACCAAATTCTTTTAGAGTTTCAAGCGATGACATCATTCAGGTGCTTATATTTTTAGTCTTCGGGGTGGATTTCTTCAGACGTTTTTTATTGGGACGTAAGTTACACGTTTTAGATAACTTTTCAATAATATACGCCTCAGCCTCATCTACTGAATCTACAACATGGAATATATCTAAATCAACAGCGTCAACTGTTTCATATTTATTCACTAGTTCTTTCTCTATCCAAGATATGAGTGGCTTCCAAAACGCTTTGCCATATAAGATGACAGGCACAGCGGTAATCTTCTTGGTTTGAATGAGTGTGGCTATCTCAAATAGTTCATCGAGAGTGCCTAGCCCTCCGGGGAAATATACATAAACCTCAGAGGCATAAGCCAACATCACTTTACGGGAGAAGAAATGATCAAAAGTTAAAGAATCTGTGGTATATGGGTTTAGACGTTGTTCCATCGGTAGGCGGATATTGAGACCAACTGAGGTCCCGCCAGCCTTGAAGGCTCCTACATTCCCTGCTTCCATAATCCCTCCTCCACCACCGGTCACGATGGTGAGACCAAGTTCAGACAAACGTGCGGCAAATTCCTCAGCTTCATTGTAGTACTTATCACCTGGATGGGTACGGGCACTGCCCCAGAAGGTGGCAGAGGGACCGAGTTTTCTGAGTAAGTTAAAGCCACCGACAAACTCCGACATTATGCTAAATAGACGCCAACTCTGATCGGTTGGTCGAAGTAGTTCGCTAGTTAAGCGACAAGTGAGAGGTTCTTCGGTTATCTTAGATTTTTTCTTCCCGTTTCCGTTACCAGACAAATTTAAAATCAAATCACTGAACATTAGTATCAGTATAAGGTGTTAGAGGATACTTGTCAGTCGGTAGTTGTTAGTAGTTAGCTGGTCTGCCAAGGAATATCAAATTGTTCAAACTCAGGAAGAAGTTTTTTATCATAAAGAAGCCTAGAGGTAACTTCAGCGTGGGACATTGCACCAGTTAAGGCATTGTGTGGCATTGGCTCGTTTGGTATGCCACAGTAGTTTAAGATAGCGTCTAAATCTAGGTTGCTACGCCGGTGTTGATGGTCTACGGGTGCTTCCTCTCCCCTCTTAAGTATGTGCATATAAGCTAGAGTATGAGTATCGATAGTTCGGTGAGCTAAGTCCCAGGAAAGTTTGGCCCG
The DNA here is from genome assembly GCA_020631995.1 of Candidatus Nomurabacteria bacterium. Lineage (GTDB taxonomy): Bacteria > Patescibacteriota > Minisyncoccia > Phycocordibacterales > UBA918 > OLB19. Next base: position 73,424 of record JACKGJ010000002.1, read on the forward strand.
TCCTGCTGCACTCTGAAGAAAGTCTCGGTCAAATGAAGGATTCTGACCAGTAATGGTGCGGTTGTTGAGATGCTGACTCCATTCAAGAAATTCGGTCACGAGCTCAGCTTCACTTTTTTTGCTAGTGTCTTTTGCTTGTTCTGCAGTAAAGCCATTGATCTCTAAGGCTTCATCACTGATGTGTGCCCCATCCCAGACTCTACACTCACCATAAAAACGTCTAGTTGGATTTTCTAAGTCTAAAGCGCCAATCGAGAGGATTGAACATTTTTCAGGAGAAAGTCCACTAGTTTCAACATCAACAATTAACATATTTACTCAGCTTCAATTTCTACGTTAATCTCGGTATCACTGTCCCCGTCTACACGAGTAAAGCGTAGAGCACCACCACGGTCCATATAGATTAGCTCTAACTCTTCAGATGTGACCTTGGTGAGTTTGTAATACATAACTTCGGAGGCTCCGACGTCAGTAGTAATTTTTAAGTAAGCTGTATTCGTTTCAAGCGGAAATGGTGCAGCAACTTCAGAGTTTATTGTGAAAATAAGCCAAGTTCCCACAGTGTCGTCACTGCCCTCATAGGAATCAGTTACTGTGCCGTTTGCCATAAACTCGCGAGTGAACTTTTCGTCGTCCACACTTCTCCACTGACCTTTAATGTTTTTGGTCGCCTCAAGAATTAAATCTGTTTCTCTACCACCGCCTTCTCCCATATCACCAAAATTGTATGGTGCGGTATTAGCATCAAATGGCTGATTACAACTGGTAGAGGTATCAGTACGGGAATTACTAACTGTTACTTCTTCACCAGCGAAGGTGTATGTGTAGTCTCCTATTTCATACATATATAGGTCAGAGTTGGCTACACGCACAGCTGTGCGCACTATGACTCCATCTACCAGTATATCGACTTGTGAAAAATCAGGACTGAATTCAGCCACAAAATATGAGTCGTCTTTACACATAAAAGATATGCCGTTACTTTCCATTGGCACGTCATCATTCATTGTATTTGAATATACGACGTAACCAGCAATAGCCAGTACCGCCACCATTACACCAAGAAAAAGTTTTGTTGACATAAATTAGATTGAGTTTTGTTAAATGTAAATCTATTGTACTCCCGTCGCCTTGAATGTAAAAGGTCCCAGCTTGTGACTGGGACCTTTCTTTTTCCTGCGACCTATGCAAAGTACATCAGTAGTATCCCGAATGCGATGATTGCGAGACCCCCTGTGCCGAGACCTATGATTCCTCGGCCTTCGTTTGAAGTTGTTGAAGAATTTTCTTTGTCCATGCAGTAGTCGTTCTCAAACTCCTCCCGCGCCAGCTTTTCTACGTCGATATTCGGCATATTTGTCTTCATCTCGGCCTCCTCCTATTCAAACCTTATTCTGTCACCAATTAGATTCCTTTGCAATTGGCGGCGGGGCGAAGCCCCGCCGCCTCAGCTTCCTCTTTGGTTTTAAAGGTAATCTTATTAACTTCAGATATACGCTTCGCTCCTGAACAGTGTGGTAAATGATAGACTTCTCCATTTCGAGAAGCCACGTAGAATGTGGACGACTCCCCTGTTCCAGTAGCAGATATAGTCTCTTTAGGGTCTGAAACGCCTTTCTCTGACCCGCTCTCAGCTTCTAGGTTAGCTCCAGCAGTCGCTTCCAGCACCACCTGCCCTACAGACTGTCTACCAAGCCCAAAGGCAGTTAAAGCCACTAGTACCAATAGGATTGATGAAAAGACCTGGGGCTCGGCAAGGTAAGCCTTGATTTTTTCTCTTATTTCTTGTAGGATAGCGGTCATTGTATTGGGTTTAATCCCCCACCAATTATATCAATAAGACAGTATGGCAACTAAAAAATCAGCGGGTACTTCCAAAAACCTACGCGACTCCCAACCAAAATATTTGGGAGTCAAGCGTGGGGACGGCCAAGCCGTAAGTACAGGACAGGTAATCGTGCGTCAGCGCGGTACTAAAATTGAACCTGGAAAGAATGTTAAGGCTGGTCGTGACCACACTATTTTTGCTATGCAAGATGGAAAGGTCTCTTTCCGTCAGTCACGAAAAGTTCGTTTTGATGGACAGGTAGTTACCAAGAAGACTGTGGATGTGGTAGCTTAACTTTTTCTGAAGTTCGGACAATAAGAAAGGGCGCGCCTATGGCGCGCCCTTTCTTATTATGTTCTGTCTAATTACCAAGAGCTAACTACCAAGCACTACTTACTCACAATCTCAATTGATTCAATCACGATAGGTTTCGCTGGTATATCTCTAGCCTTAGTTTCAACTTGTCCGATAGTGTCCACGATATCCATTCCTTTAGATACTCGGCCAAACACCGGATGCTTTGAAGATAGAGGAGGCTTGTTGAAGTCTAGGCCTGTGTTGTCCACTAGGTTAATGAACCACTGACTACCACCAGAATTTGGCTGACCAGTGTTGGCCATAGCAATGGTACCGCGGGTATTGGTAAGGAGTTCACCTTCGACGAACTCGTCAGCTACATTTTCTTCTGGTCCTCCGGTACCGTAGATTGATTCGTCACTCCCTTTAGAGTTAGGGTCTCCTCCTTGAATCATAAAGCCTTCAATGACACGGTGAAACTTGGTCTGGTCATAGAAGCCAGATTCAGCCAGCTTAATGAAGTTACCAGTGGTGATTGGCATTTGGTCTTCAAAAAGTTCTAGTTCGATTACCCCCATATTGGTGGTGATGATTGCAGTTCTGTTCATATCATTTGTAGTTATTGGGTTTTTAACTTTTTGTTCCTCGGCGGTCAGTGGTCCTGTTACTTCCGCTTCACTTGAAAGATTAAGCTCCGCGTTATTCGTTCCTGTAGTAGACTGCCAGTAGATTAGCAGTGCCAAGATTAGGGCTGAGGCAACTACAGTGATAATTATCAAATTCAATCCTTTTAACTCTTTCAATACATTCATAATTTTGATTTTAACTTACCATTAACTTCTTCAGAAGTCGTATTGGTTACTCAATATTAATCTTAAAGGTCGTATGATTCTCGCCTTGAACAAGTTCAACCTCATGCTCACCAGTAGTTTTGATAGGGGTGGCTATCTTTAGCATGTCTTTTTCTATCAATATTCCCTGCTCCTTGGCTGCGGCCACGATCTCTTCTGGTTTAACAGCAGCGAAGAGGTGACCCTTGTCGTTTTTTTGATTCTTTAACACTAACACTGATTCAGATAGAGCTTTTTTAGCAGTAAAAAATCTTTCGGTAGCGACATTTTGCTTCACGCCTTTCTCGGCTTGTATCTGTTCAATTTGCTTTAGGTTGTCCTTGGTTGCTGGTTTAGCCCAACCCTTTGGGATTAATTGATTCAGACCGTATCCATCAGGTACATCAACTACCTCGTGCTTACGTCCAATTCTGGCCACGTCCTTTAAGAGAATGACTTTCATAGGTCTCCTAATATACCTTAAAACTTAAAACTTAACACCCAACTTCTCTCCAATGGTCTTGTCTCCCTTGAGCCACTTGAGAGCAGCCTCCATTTGCTTATCTATACCCTCCATTACTTCTTGTGGGGTTCGAGGAATGTATACATTCGGTTCTAAACCTCCTTCTGAGAAGGATACTCCTTCTGGGGTAAGCCACCTAGCAATGGTAACTTTCAAAGCGCTCTTATCTGGTAGGTTGACTAATTCTTGCACAGAGCCTTTTCCGAAGGTGGTGTCACCGATGGTGGTGGCGATTTTATGCTCTGAGAGAGCTCCTGCCAAAATTTCTGATGCCGAAGCTGAACCACCGTTAATCAGTACAACAAAGTTGTCTGGATTCAAATTAAATAATCTCTGCCCTTGAGTACGGTAGACATCTTCCTCTTTACCTTCACCAAAGTTTTCACGAACCACTACCTTGCCGGCTGGTAGGAAGTAACCAGCGATGGTGACAGCACTTTCAAGGAATCCGCCTGGATTACCACGTAGGTCAAGGATCAGATTATCCTTTCCGCTTTGTTCAAACTGGGTTATTGCTTCACGCATCTTTGACTCCGAGATACCGTTGAAACTGTACAGCTTTATCACAAAAGCGTTGTCCTTGGTCTCAGTATCAAGGGTTGGAATATTTATGACCTGACGAATGATTTTCTTCTCGAGCAGTTCGACTTCACCTTCACGATAAATCGTAAGTGTCACTTCAGTACCAGCTTCGCCACGGATGAGGCGTACCGCCTCATCGACATTCATACGATCAGTAGAGGTGTCATCAATCTTGGTAATGATGTCGCCGGTTTGGATACCTGCACCAAGAGCTGGAGAATCAGGTAATGGAGCAATGATGGTGATAAGGCCATCACGCAGTCCTACTTCCATTCCGACCCCACTAAAGTTTCCAGAGATGTCCTCAGCGAAATATGAGGCGTCTTCAGGTGGCATATAGACAGTGTATGGGTCACCATAACTGTCTACCATTCCAGCGATAGCTCCTCGCAACCTGTCGGTCTGGTTTGGAGTACTGGTTGGAGATGAAGTAACAAACTTCTCTTCCAAAAGATTCCAAACTCGCCAAAATTCACCGAGGTCTGCCTCGTCGTCTGGCTTCTCCTTAGAATATAGGAAACTGAATATACTAGCTTCTAGTGGTGACTCTCCTTTTATTCCTCCTTGTCCGAATTGGACTCCGGAGAAGAAGGCAGCTACTGCCAACATAGCGGCTAGCCCGATTCCGAGCAGTTTTCCGTTATTTTTAGTTTTCTTAGTTGTCTGTTCATTTTGCATTCGGCTATTATCGCATAACGGCTTATATATCGGAAATGTGGAATACTGATGCTTTCAAGTATCATTTAACCTTTCTCTGCTTCGGCTAATTCTGTTAGAATGGTCCTAATGTTACGTTTATTCAAACGCCCACCTATTCGCGAGCCGATTTTTCTCTATAACACTGCTTCGCGCACAAAAGAAGAGTTCGCTCCGCTTAAAAAAGGGAAAGTCACCATGTATAGCTGTGGTCCGACTGTCTATGATCATATACACATTGGTAATTTGCGTGCCTATCTCTTGCCAGACCTTTTGACTAGACTCTTTCTCTATAACGGCTACCGTGTTAACTCCACTATCAACTTCACTGACTTTGGTCACTTAACCGACGACGCTGATGCGGGTGAAGACAAGATGGTGAAGGGTATGAAACGAGAGGGTTATGACATCACACTCGACAATATGCGTGTGTTTGCAGAACCGTATATAGAATCATTTAAAGAAGACAATCTGGCTTTCGGAAACCGCCCCCCTACCCAATTCTCTCGGGCTAGTGACTACATCAAAGAACAAATAGCCTTAATTCGGACCCTTGAAGAAAAAGGCTACGCTTACCGAACTTCTGACGGTCTCTATTTTGATATCTCTAAGTTTCCATCGTATGGAAAGCTAGGTAATGTCGATATTGAAAAAATGAAGGCAGGGGCCAGAGTCGAGGTTAATGAAGAAAAGCACCACCCAGCTGATTTCTCGCTTTGGAAGCTGTCTGACCTTGGTTGGGAGAGTCGATGGGGTAAGGGTTTCCCTGGTTGGCACATAGAATGTACCGCTATGGCTTTCGCTACCCTTGGTAAGCAGATTGATGTTCACACCGGTGGTGAAGACCTTCAATATACTCACCACAATGGTGAAGTAGCTCAAGCTGAGGCTGTGACCGGAAAGCATTATGTGAACTATTGGCTTCATAATGCTCATATCACGATAGATAGTATGAAGATTGCTAAGTCTCTTGGTAACGGTCTCCGCCTCAAGCATTTAGCAGATAGAGGGTTCTCCCCCACTGTCTATCGTTACTGGCTACTCCAGAGTCATTACCGTTCAGGCGCCAACTTTACCTGGGAGGCTATGACTGCTTCTAAGAATGCTTTGACTCGCTTATACCGTCTAGTCTATGAAGAGTTGGTGGGACTTCGTCCTGGAATGGTTAATGAAGATTATGAAAGACGCTTCTTGCAAGCTTTGTCTGATGACCTCGATACTCCACGGGCGCTATCGATACTTTGGGAGTTAGCGAAAGACACTAGCGTGGAGTCAAAGGAAAAGCTTGCCACTATTCATGCTTTTGATTCACTGCTGGCAATTGGTTTGTCTAAAACACCTGACGAAGGTCGTCATATTTTAGGAGTTGTAGAAGAAGAGGATGTACCAGAGGTGGTACGTGAATTGAGTGTGCGTCGCGAAGCGGCGCGCGCTGCCAAAGACTTCGCTCTATCTGACCAGCTCCGAGAAGAAATTAAAGCTAATGGTTATGAAACGAAAGACACTCCTGAGGGGTCACAGCTAAGCCGGGTGGATTAAGTCCTTATCAGTGCAGGTTATTTTGTACTTTTCCCCACTGTCCACTTAGTCCACAATTGTCATACCCAAACGTCAATCGGCTGTCGGTGCTAAAATAGACAAATGGTAGATTTAAATAAAAGTTTGCGTGTCCCTCCACATAACATCGAAGCTGAGCGAGCACTGCTCGGAGCAATCATCCTAAAGCCGGAAACTATCCACGATGTATCCGCCATTGTTTATCCAGAAAGTTTTTATGCAGACAAGCATCGCGAAATCTTTCGTGCTATTTTTGAAATCTTTGCAAAGGGTGACCCTATTGATCTGCTTTCAGTATCAACTCGCCTTAAACACAATGGTCAGATAGAGAGAGTCGGAGGTGCAGCTTATTTAACTGAACTTATCGAAACAGTACCAGCGGCCGGTAACGCCATCTATTACGCTACTGAGGTTCAAAACAAATCGAGCTTGCGTGGCCTCATTCATGCTGGGGATGATATCGCTGAGCTCGGTTACTCTAACCCAGACAATATTGACTCCACTTTGGACCAAGCAGAAAAGAAAGTGTACGAAGTTACCAACCAAACCACACTGCAAAAATTTGTCACTATTGGTTCAGCCTTAACCGAAGCGTGGGAGCGGTTTGAGCACTTAAGTGAGAATCATGATGATATTCGTGGTGTACCGACTGGTTTTGCTGGAATTGATAACCTGCTTGCTGGTCTCCAAAAGTCTGACCTCATCATCTTAGCTGCCCGTCCATCTATGGGTAAGACTACCTTTGCTATGGACTTAGCTCGTAATGCTGCGGTTAAGTATAAAAAGTCAGTGGGTATATTCTCACTCGAAATGAGTTCGCAACAGCTAGTGGACCGTATGCTTGCGTCAGAGGCGGGAGTAGACTCTTGGAAGCTTCGTACTGGTAAGCTGAAGAGCGACCAAGAATTCGAAGCGGTGCAGGCTGCGATGGCACGACTCTCTGAAGCGTCTATTCATATTGATGACCAACCAGGCACTAATATTTTGAAAATGCGTTCTTCTGCTAGACGACTCCATCATGAACACGGTCTAGACCTGCTTATTGTGGACTACCTTCAGCTGATGTCCCCTACCGCCACTAAATCATCTGACTCGATGACGCAACAAGTGACTGAGATATCGCGTTCCTTGAAGATTCTCGCTCGTGAGCTCGATGTACCAGTCCTTGCTCTCTCTCAGCTTTCTCGGGCGGTGGAACAGCGCGGTGGACGACCGCGACTGTCTGACCTTCGTGACTCAGGTTCTATTGAGCAGGACGCGGACGTCGTGATGTTCATTCACCGTGAAGATAAACTTAATAAAGAATCAGAGCGACCAAACATTGCAGAAATTCTCGTGGAGAAGCACCGTAACGGTCCGGTCGGAATGGCAGAACTCTACTTTGATGAGAAGCATGTACGTTTCTTGGATATTGATAAGCAACACTCTAATGCTGCTATGGCTGCAACCGAAGACTTTTAAACTTAAATATGAATCCGCTCGATAAACTAGTCACATACTTTGAGAACTTTCCCGGTATCGGCGCTCGTCAAGCGCGGCGTTTTGCTTTTCATATTCTCACTATGACACCAGAAGAGACTAAAGAGTTTTCTGCACTTGTTAGTGGTCTTCAGGACAGTGTGGCTGAATGTGCATCTTGTCGTAGGTTCTTCGCACAGAATGATGGAAGGAGTGATATTTGTGAGCTTTGTGCTAGTCCTGCTCGTGACCACGGGAAGCTGCTAGTAGTTGAGCGTGACACTGATATTCGTTCGATTGAACGCTCTGGAGTGTATGACGGTCTCTACTTCGTACTCGGAGGCACTGTGCCACTACTCGACTCACGAGAGAATAAAAAACTTCGTGGCGGTGGACTGAAGCGCATCATTGAAGCGAGACTTGGGAGCGGTTTGAATGAAGTCATTCTCGGTTTTTCAGTTAACCCTGATGGTGAAAACACTGGTCGCTTTATTGAGTCAATTATTCGTGAAATTGATGGTGCTGATAAGCTTAAAGTTTCACACCTCGGGCGCGGTCTTTCTACTGGTAGCGAGCTTGAATATGCTGACCCAGAGACTCTAAAGAATGCCTTGCAAAACCGGTATTGATGTGCTATAGTTTTACGTAGCAGGGAAGCTGTCTCAACATATTGAAAAGGAGATGGCATGCTAGACAAACAACTAGAACACTCACTGGCTGACAAGAAAAAAATCATCATTCTCTACAGAGCGGTTGTGCATTATTCGCACAGCTCCGTTCAGGACACGGTGAGATTTCTTGTCCCACGTGTGCCCCTTTCTGATCTCGCAAAGATGGGAATTGAATGGGGTAATGCGCGGAGCTGGTGGGAGTGGAGAGTTACGGAAAAGGAGAAGCAGCGGCTTGGACTGGAATATAAATTTGCCGCAAAGCTTCCATGAACATGCCCGGGTGCGTTTACCACGCACCCGGGCATAATTTTATACCCGGCACAAAATAAAAACTCCCTTTTGGGAGTTTTTACTTTTAGTCTTTCTTAGATCTTGGTGATTTCAACGCGTGAGTACTTCTGTCGATGACCAATCTTTCGGTCACGGTTACTCTTAGCCTTATATCGAACGATAGTGATCTTCTTACCCTTCTTAAGTCCAAGGTAGGTAGCGGTGACAGTAGCGCCATCAATGTATGGTGTACCAAGAGTGGCAGCCTTACCATCGTCAGACATTACAACTTTATCAAAAGTAACTTTGTCTCCTTCAGCGTAGTCACCCAAAAGCTCGACATCGATGATGTCGCCAGCAGAAACGGCATATTGCTTCCCTCCAGTTTCAATAACTGCGAAGTCGGTGCCGAGTTCTTTTTTAGGCGCTTTTGTAGGCATAGTGGCGATATCCTACCTCAAAGATGGTCAATTTGCAATACTGCCGTCACCCTTGCGGGCTTTCTTAAGAATCCACTGAACTAAGCCCATACTCAAACCTATTAGTGTGACCAGTCCTCCGACCGGAACAGTAAAAAGGGCCAACCACCCCATTATGCCCATAATGGAAAGCAATTCTCCCCAATCAATACCTCCAATAATGCAAGGATGAGCAGAACTTTCATCTAATGCACAACCACCAAGGTTGGCGACTGTTAGTGCTGTCAATAATGAAATGATAGGTAATATTGCAAAAAGAATTCCACCAAAAACTAAGAATTTAACCAGTTTTTTCATAATATTAGACTGCTTAATAACTAATCATCCTCATCCTTCGTTGGCTTGTCTAGTGTCATCACCTCCACTCCTCCGACTTCGCCGGTGATACGAGTGACATCCTTATCCATCTTAGCTAGTTCCTTGTATCCAGCGTTGTAGTGATTAACGGTAGTGGCTAGTGTATTACCCAGCTTCTGATAGTAGTCTTCGTACTTTCCAATATGAATACCGAGCTTTTCAACATTCTTGATGATGTCCTTGGCCTTCTCTTCAATCTCCAGAGCTTTGAGACCTTGGAGTACGGTTTGAAGATAAGCCAAGAATGAGGTTGGTGAAACAATAATGACCTTGTACTTTCCAGCTGCTCGCTGAATGAGGTTCTCTTCCCCGCCGGTGATGTGATTTGAAAGTAGGTCGTAGTAGACACCTTCGGACGGAATAAACATAAAAGCAAAGTCAGTAGTCTTCTCGGTTGGACGCACATACTTGGCGGTTTCAGTAATACGGTTTTTAAGGTCATTGATGAAAAGTTTTTCAAGCGCTGCTCGTTCAGCTGGATCATGCGCTTCCACCAGACGGTTATAGTTTTCGAGTGAAAACTTTGAGTCGATAGGAATCACTTTATCTTTCACGAAAACGGCCGCATCCACTATCTCACCGTTTTCAAAAGCGTACTGCATTTGAAAACTGCCTGGTGGCAGGACATTCTGAAGCACAGTCTCTAAATAATACTCACCAAGAATTCCACGTTGTTTAGGGTTTTTTAGTACATCTTGGAGTTGGCGGAGCTGTTCGGCGAAGCCAACTACCTGGCGGTTGGTTTCTCCAAGTTTAGTTAAACCCTCAGTTACTTCGCGTACGATTTTATTTGATTCACCGAGCTGAGTCTTTACTGACTCTTGAATGGCACGGTTTCCCTCACCGAGTCTCCGGTCCATCGTGTCGCGCAGTGTCTCCATTTGTTGCTGAATAAACAAAAGGCCGTCTCGTCCTTCGGTTTTATCTTCGGTCTTTCTAAAGAAGGTTGAGTAAACCTGGATCAGTAAAACTGCTGCCAATACCACCACTACAATGATTTGAATCACTTCCATAAGGGCTATTTTAACATAGGGTATTAATGGGCTCTGTCACTAGGGCCTACACGTATCATTGATGATACGTAGACCCTCCTTATTATCGATGATAAGGAGAGAGGAGGTTGATAGTAAATGAAGTCGGAGGTCTTGTTTATGACAAAAAGTTTAATCCCGAATAAATAGGATTACGAGTACTATAAAATCGAAAAAAAGAAAATCGCCACCCAAAGAATCACGGATGGCGATTTTCTTGGGTGGCGAAAGTTGTTAATCGCTCATCACCATAGCAAGGCGTTGAACAGCGATGTCGAGAGTGCCGAATTGTGAATTGCGCTTGAGAAATTCGACGGCAACCTTCGCCCTGAGCTTCTCATTCCGCTTTCCGCTATCGAAAAGGGCTTCACGGAGACGCCCTTGTGCCATCCATAGGCCAGGCAGGAACCATAGCTCCCAGAACTGACCGGACTTCATGTCTCGTTGGGAACGCATACAGACGAATCCACACTCCGTCAGAAAATTCGCCTGATCCTTGTAGTTCTGTGGCGTGTAGTGGAACCCGCAGAGATGCTGGATAATGATTGAGGGAGAGCTGTGGCGATGGTATGCCTCAACGCTGTCGCCCAGAGAAAACATTTCCATCTGCACCGACGCAGGGTTACCAGCCGGTTGCCAAAACGGATGCATCTCCATATCCTGCTCTGGTGCCGGTAGCTGCTCGTATGCAGGTACGTGCTCCAAACGGCCGTCTTGTCCACGCCGCACCCAGTGGAAGCCTGCTTTGAAAGCACCAAGGAGGAGATCAGTCTCTTCCTCCTGCGCTCCACTGATGGTGAATCTGCCAGGACCGTGTGCGGACACGTCAATCGTTGCAATTTCGTCGGTCTTCATGGTGATGACTCCTGTCAATGAAAGTTGATACCGATGGCTACAATGTCACATCTACTCGCTAAACACAAGACTGCTTAATTAGACGGATTTCCTGAAAAAGAACAGTATATGATTCCAACCCCGACCCACTAAGGTCACTTTCCACTTTCCACTTTTAACTCTATACTAGTTTTATATGTCATTACATTCCGATATCAAAGGTGAACTTAAGGAGGCGATGAAAGCTAGGGACGAAGTGCGACTACGTACTGTTCGTGGCATGATGACCGCTTTTACCAATGAGTTAGTAGCGACTGGTAAAACACCACAGGATGAACTAGATGATGCTAGTGTTTTAGCGGTTATTAAGCGTTTGGCTAAACAACGCAAGGAGTCTATTGTGCAGTTTGAAGCCGCAGGGCGAAATGAATTGGCTGAGCCTGAGAAGCTTGAGCTTGTAGTACTTGAGGGCTACCTTCCTCAAATGATGAGTCAGGAGGAAATTGAACCAATTGCTAAAGCTAAGCTTGAAGAAATGGGTATTGCTGACAAATCTAAAATGGGAGTCGCTATTGGTGCAGTAATGAAGGAATTGAATGGAAAGGCAGACGGAGGTGATGTGAAGGTAGTGGTTGAAAAACTCCTCACCTAAAGCTTGCTTTTAAATCGCGATTTGCTACGTTGGACCGCAAAAAATGGCACTCACTGGACTACCTCTGTCCCGTTCGTGCCCTTTTTCTTGTCCGCTTTGCATATCATCAATTTTAAAACAATCTTATGAGTATGTGGATAAATTGCTTTTTATGCAATTTTGTGGTATATTATAGGTCGGTATAGAGTATTGACGACAATCTATCAAGGAGATTCAGTCGTGAACTCACAAAGACAATTTGTTTCTGGACTTCCTGGTCCAGATAGAACCCAGAAGAAAACGTTACAACAAGCGTTGGATGATTTGGGTCGAGCCATCCAGGAAAGAAAGTTGCGTGACAGGCACATTCCTCCTAGCGATCATTCCTCCAATGAGGTGAAAGAAAAAGAGGAAGAAAAAAAAGCCCTCCTCGAGGAACTGGATGCTGAGGAGTGGTACGCTGAGAAAGCTCGGCGTGAGAAAGTCCAAGCTGCTTTCGCGGCAGCCTGGGCACGGCGCGACCATCTTCTTTCTGACGATGACCAGTTACCCTTCTGACGAAACCCACCCGCGACCTTTGCTAAGGCCGCGGGTGAATTGTTTATATCTCCTCCGCATCCTCAACTTTAAATTCCCCTACTTTGGTGCGACGAAGTGATTCAAGTCTGGCTGGGTAATCACCCAGTCGTTTGCCAAGTTCCTCTCCCAGTGAGCGAATATATGTTCCACTACCCACATAAAAACGGGCTTTAATTATTACGGTTTTGGTTTCAGTATCATATTTAATATCAAGAAGCTCGGCTTCATAGACTTTCATTTCACGAATTGGAAGCTCCGAGTCCTGTATCACTTCGTCTTGTCGCGCCACAGCGCGAGCTTTTTTATAAAACGGTACACCGTCTTGCTTGATAGCCGAGTAGGCGGAGACTGGAAGAGTTAAGGTGCCCACCATTGAGGCCAAGGCGACAGAAACTTTCTCCATAGAAAAAGTTTCTGTCGCATCCGCTTCAGTAATCTCCCTCTCCTTTAGTACTCGACCGTCTCTATCTCCACTCTCTGTTCTCACACCTATTAATATTTCGGTGACGTATTCTTTATCGAGCTTGGTGAGCTCGGTCAATTTCTTGGTCCCCTCACCTACTCCAATGATCATAAGTCCCGACGCTAAAGGGTCCAAGGTCCCAGCGTGACCCATCTTTCTAATATTTAATTTGGGACGCAAACGGCGAATAACATCAAAGGACGATATTCCAACTGGCTTATCAATCAGTAGTATGTGTGGGTATATGGATGTGTTGATCATCACGGTATACGATAATCCATTTTGCTAATTCAACCAAGGCAATGTTAGCGATTATCCATAGCATCACGAAGAAGAGCCAAGTAACAGGTAGTGCCACTGTTCCGAATAAACTCTGGAAGAATGGTAGGTAAATGGTTAATAGGATTAGACAGACCCCTAGTCCAAGCCCAAAGTTTAATACTTTATTCTCAAACATTGGATAGGTGAACAGAGGCTTGCGAAGATTGCGGAAAGAAACAGCCACAAAGAGGATATAGCTAGAAAAACAAGCAAACAAAAATGATCGGCCAATGGCATTATCAAAACCAAATTTTATCGTCAGATAGTGAAGGGCGAGAAGCGCTGCGGAACTCACAATACCAATCCCGAAAGTGAGGGCAACTACTTCGCGACTCAATATAGCTGGCTCCTTGTGACGACGGAATGTTCTTTGTTGGTCGAAAGCGTAAGCGATGGCCGGTATTCCTCCAGTGAAAAAGTTAACCCAAATAACCTGCAGTGGTGTGAGTGGTAGTGAGAGACCAAGTGCTAACGAACCACCAAGTAACACTATTTCATCAAAACAGTTGGACATTAGGTAGACAAAAGACTTGCGTATGTTGGCTATAATTAGTCGCCCTTCTTCTATAGCAGCCTTAATAGTATGGAAGTCGTCATCAAGGAGCACTAGGTCGGCTACTCCTTTCGCCACGTCAGTTCCGCTCCCTACTGCTACTCCAATCGATGCGCGCTTCAATGATGGCGCGTCGTTCACCCCATCTCCGAGCATTGCCACCACTTGCCCATCGGCTTCGAGCATCTCGATGAGGCGGTACTTATCACTTGGTGTCATACGCGCAAAGATGCGCACTCTCGATAACGCATCCTGCAGTTCTTCGTCTGTCATATTCCCCATACTCTCACCGGTCAGAACGTGCTTGTCGCTCCCTGGCCAACCTAAAGACTTGGCAATAGCTATGGCGGTGCCAGGCAGGTCACCAGTAGCCATAATGATGCGACAGCCAGCCGATTCAATATTGGCTATTGCTTCTTTCATTTTGGGACGTAGTGGGTCGTAGAATACTAAGAGTCCGACGAACTCGATTGTGAAATCTTTATCCTCTCCCGGTCGTTTTATCCCTACTCCCAACAACCGCTTACCAGAACCGCTTTCCTTTTCTAAGGTATCGAGTACCTTTTGGTGATCCTTGGCAGTTAGTTTGGCGTGTCGCAGTAATACATCTGGTGCGCCGAGTATCACCTCCTTTCCATCAGACTCATATATAGAGTATTTGTGTGCAGATGAGAAAAGTTTTACCGGCTTAGTGTTCTTGAGAACCTTAAGTACATTGATCCCCTGTTTGATGGCTGCATTCACAATACCAACATCAAGGTGTCGACCGGTCACTTTCCATTTCTGTGGTGATTTATCAATGTTGCTGATAATAGTGGAGGTGTTAGCGACAGCGTAGGCTAAAATCGTTTTCTTGCTTTCGGTCACTGAGGGCGTTCCGTTTAGGATAGAAGCAATACTTAACACTTCAACTAACTCCAACTTCCCGGTGGTCAATGTACCAGTCTTGTCCGTGATGATTACATTCGTACTACCAAGCGTTTCAGCGGCGAGAAGTGAGCGCACAATACCGCGGCTTTTTGCAATACGCTCCACTCCGACCGCCAAGATAGCGGTGAGGCCAGGTGGCAAGGCTTCAGGAATAGCTCCGACGGCGATAGCTACTCCAAGTAGGAAGATGTCGAGGTGTTCCATTCCGCGTGCCATACCGAGTATGTACACCACTCCTACTAGTACGAGTGTGATAAAGGTAATAACCCAGCCCAGTGACGAGACAGCTTTCTGAAGCGGAGTCTTTTCGCTTTTTTGGGTCAGAACTGATTCTGCTATCTGACCAAATTCCGTCTCTATTCCAGTGGCGGTGATTAATATACGCCCTTGTCCTTCGGCTACGTAGGTACCGCCAAAGACCATATTGGAACGCTCTGGCAGTGAAGATGCTTCGGCGAGCACGCCACCTTGCTTGACTACTGGTAGGGATTCTCCGGTCAGGATAGACTCATCTATAGCGAGTTCGTGACTTTCGATTATCCGACCGTCGGCGGGAATGCGCTCTCCAGCGCGCAGTAAGATGATATCGCCTGGTACAGTCCACTTAGCTTCGGCTTCCATTTCGCGACCATCTCTTATGAAACGTACGCGTTCTTCAATATATGACTTCAACGCAGCAGTTGCTCTTTCGGCTTTGTATTCTTGATAGAATCCCAAGCCTACTGAAGTAACAACAGCTAGCAAGATAAACAGAGCGTCTACTATATCTTCAAAGTATAAGGTGACAGACGCAGCTACTAACAGGATGATGATAAGAGGGCTAGCAAACTGTCGCAAAAAAGTCAGTAATGTTGAGTGATTAGCACCCTCACCAAAAGTGTTTTGCCCGTAGGTGGTTAGTCTATCTTTTACTTGCTTTTCAATCAGTCCGTCCCCCTTACTCACCTCTAGTTGTTTTAGAAGAGAGTCGATATTCTTTGCCCACGCGTTTTGGATAGTGTTAGGTTTCATTTATACCAGTATAACGTGGCGCTATATGAAAATGACCGTGGTTTCAACAGGTTAAACAACCAACATATCTTTCACTGATAGATGGTCATATTTTTGAATAGCCCGCTTTCTTTCTTTGTAATCTGGTATCGTCTCACCAACCAAGTCCCAAAAACGTTGCGAGTGGTTAAGTTCTTTTAAATGACAGAGTTCGTGAACGATAATGTAGTCACATAACTCTGGTGGTATGAATAATAAGCGGTAGCTAAAGTTTAAGTTACCAAGAGCAGAGCAACTGCCCCAACAACGCTTCTGGTTGCGAATAGCGACACGTTTGTATATAAGACCATAGTGAGTATTAAAAAATTCTAGGCGTGCGTGCACCAAGGCGCGAGCCGCTTCCTTATTATCTATATAGTGTTTGGTGACTGATGAAGTGCGGCGCCTACGGCGCCGCACAATTTTAAACCACTTCTGCATAAAAGTATCAAACCTAGTGCCCCTTAAGCTACTTAGTAGTTAACCTCCAATAAATACGTCCGAGTCTCACTTGGTCGTAGTCATACTTCTCTTTTAGATACTCAAAGATTGGTTTTAACTTCTCGTCCCCTACTTCTTCAATCGCCTTTTGCATATGTGGCCAAGTCTGTTCCCAGTCACTTGGTGTTAGGTGTGCAATTTCGGTCCTCAGTAGCTGTTCTTCATTAATAAGATTCTCAACATGACTCCAAATAGTGGATTCTACCATTTTGCGATTCTTTGCAATTTCACTAACCGACATTTTATCGAGTAGCATTCGTTTGGTAACTTCGTGTGTACTTTCCTTCTTTACCCTCTCCCCTGCTTCCACTGCCTTTACTTCCTCGGGCTTTGGTAATTTGCCTCCACCGGATTTCACGAAGTTCGTGTGTAGTTTCAATAATTCCTCATCTGACATTTCATTGAAGACATCTTCGGCTGATTGGCTATCATCTTTAAAACGCACATCCTGTGCCACAACTCGAGGATCCACCGATAGTGCGTTTGGATTCATTCCAGAGAGTTTGAGTCCAGCTAAGGCTCGCACACGTGAGAGTGCCACATAGCCCTGGCCATAGACGAAGGCCTTTGAGAGATCTATCTCAGCAGCATCCAGCGACATACCTTGGCTTTTGTGCACGGTAATACCCCAGGCAAGTCGCAGTGGTACTTGTTCAATAGTGGCACGCACCTTGCCGTCTTCGGCCACTTCCCAACTGGTTGATTCCGCCTTAATGGTTCGGCCGTCTGAGGTTTTCACTATTGGCCAGCCTTCGGTACGATCAAAGTCAATGACCCGGCCCAAAGTCCCATTCACATAGCCCTTCTCAAAGTTGTTTTTGGTGAACATCACCATCGCTTCTTCTTTCAGTTCTAGAGTTTCTGGAGATAAACAGTTGCGCATCAGGCTTTCTACCAAGACTCTCCCGCCCTTGCCATGCATTCTAAAGGTCTTAGTGTTTCCTGCGAGCTCACGAAGTTTCTGGTTGTTATAGGTATCAACGTCGGCGTTGTGGGTATAGAGTTTAGTTGGTTCTATATTTTCATACGAAATACTGGTTTGTTCAGAGAGTAGTGTGTAGTGGTCTTCTTCGACTTGATTAAGACGAATAGATTTCAAAAGTCCCAAGAAGAGATTATCTTCCTGGCGGTGTTGCTCAGAGAGGTAGCAAGTGAGTAGTTGCGCATCACTCCAAGCTCTTGACTGGAAGCTATAGAGCATTGAGTCGCCTCGGCGTGTCACTGGTGGCAACTGAAAAAAGTCACCCACGAAGACCACCTGTATTCCACCAAATGGTTCTTCGCGTTGGCGCACAGTCTTTAAAACCAGATTCACCATATCAAGAATCTTGCCGTCGAGCATTGAAACTTCATCAATAACTAAGACATTGGCCTTTTTGGCGCGACGAGAAACTTTTTCATTAGTCGAAATTTTGTCTAGGTCGTACGGAGTCAGAGTGTCGCGTATACCAATACCACTCCAGGAATGGATAGTCATACCACCTATATGTGTGGCAGCGATACCGGTTGAGGCGGTGACAGCTACCGACAAGCCCGCTGCTTCGAGCCAAGCAATGTACTGGTTGATTACATAAGTCTTCCCTGCTCCGGGTTCACCAGTTAAAAAAACATTAGCGCCGGTCTTTAAAATATCGAGAGCTGCATTTTGGGTCATTGGGTATAAGTTTACCATTTCAGAGTGACTTACGGATATAATGAAACAAAATGAGTTCCAGTGTACATACACATTCAAAGGTGCAAGAAAAAACCACGCGAGAGCCACTCGGGCATTTAGTGTTGTCTCACGCTCTTAAGGATGCTGGTTTTAAGGGTGAGGTATTGAGTGATAAAAAGACCTTAGAGCTATACGCTACAGACGAAAGTGTTTTCAGTATTAATCCTCAGTTGGTACTTCGCCCGCTTGATAGACGTGATGTAGAGGTGGCTGTGAATGTGATAGCAGAGCAGACCAAAAGCTTCCCTGGTCTTTCCTTAACGCCCCGTGCCGCTGGTACTGGGCTAGGTGGCGGTTCGCTCACTGATTCAGTAGTGATAGATATCAAGGAACACCTAAATCAGATAGATAGAATTTCCAAAGTAGGAAGCAAGGTCACTTTTACCGCTGGTCCTGGAGCGATGTGGCGTGATGTGGAGAAGGAGCTTAAAAAATACGACCGTTATCTTCCCTGCTATCCGGCTTCTAAACAAATCTGTACAGTCGGTGGTGCTGTTGCAAATAATGCCGCTGGTCCAGACTCACTGCGCTTTGGGCATGTGGCTGATTGGGTAGAGTCGCTTGAAGTCGTTTTGAAGGATGGAAAAACCTACGACGTTAAACCGCTTTCATATAAGGAATTTCGCAAACTCATAAAGCAAAAGAATGCTCTTGGTGAGATCGCTAAACAAGTCTTTGAGCTAGTTGAATCAAATGAAGAAACCATTAAGAGGGCCAAGCCGAAAACTTCTAAGAATAGTGCAGGTTATGCGCTTTGGAATGTGGTGACTCCGTCAGTGGCGGAATTTAAGAAAGGTAAAGGTACTTTTGATCTCACCCGGATATTCTCTGGCGGACAAGGCACTATCGGTATCATTACCTCACTCACTATGCGGACTGAGCCAATTCACCACGACACTTCCCTAATAGCCGTACCAGTTTTCAATCTATCCAATGCCAGTCGCGTAGTTATAGAGGCACTTAAGTACAACCCTATAAACGTAGAAGTCTTCGATGCTCTTACTTACGACGCAGCGATGCAAAACCCACAGTTCTTCCGTGACCGACTACCAAGCCTCAGCTACTACCGTGTACTGCTCTCTATGTACACTACCTATCACGTTAGATGGCGACGCAAACTTCCAGAGTTTGTTTTGCTGATTACTCTTGATAACGCTTCTTTAAAGGAATTAAAGAAGCCGATGACTGAAGTGATTGAGGCACTACGAGTGCGCGGTGGTCCTTCGGCCCGATTGATCCAAAACCCAAATGAACGAGAAATGTTTTGGCAGGTTCGTGACGGTAGTTACCTACTTTCAAAACTACTTGACCCTAACAAGCGTCCAGCTGCATTCCTTGAGGATATGACAGTTCCACCTGAGCATATGGCCAAGTTCTTTTCTGATATCAAGTACCTACTCAAGAAATATAATGTAACGGCGGCAGTACACGGACATGGTGGTAACGCCCATTTTCACTTCTATCCCCTACTCGATTTCACTAACCGCACTACTCCAGCTTTAATAGTGAAAATGTCGGAAGAATTCTTTAATGTGGCAGTGAAGTATGGTGGAAACATATGTGGTGAACATAACGACGGAATTATTCGCACACCACATTTATCTAAGATGTTTTCTAAGAACGCCATCAAGCTCTTTGAAGAAACTGAACACATCTTTGATCCTGATGACATCTTTAACCCTGGTAAAAAGGTCCATCCTCGTTTTGATATAAAAAGTTCGATTAGGAAGGTGAATTGAGGGTCTGAACTTTTGACATCTCCCTAAACTATAGTATAATTTTGGAAGATTATTTACGAAACAGGGAGTGTTCTCATGAATCGATCCGTACTTACGCTGGTGCTTAGCATCAGTTTTTCGCCCGCTGTCTTGGCAGAGGACTTCCACTGCCCGGTTGCATCTTGTTCGGGGATACGCCAAAACGGGAAAGGACTAGACATTGCTGTTGCAAAAGCCACTTTTGTCCACGCTGTCGAATCTGGTGAAGTCATCTTCGCTGATCGCCTCAAGCAGCATGGTATGACCATCATCATCCGCCACAACAACGGAGGATATTCCTCCTATGGTCAGCTGGAGACTTTCCTTGTAGGGACAGGCGTTCGTGTAGGTCAAGGAAAGAAAATTGCAGTAAAATTGCCTGGCCCACCACTCTACTTCGAGTTGACTCAGCTGGAGTAATGATTCTCGCCACCATTGTGAGGCTACAATCCCTCAGTTGGTGAATACAAAAGTGCCCTCTTGATGCTTATCTTGAGGGCCTTTTCTTATAATACCAGTTAGTCAGGATTGGAATCTTTAAATTAAGAAAAAATTGAGATGTATTCCCAAAACGATAAATTTATGACATAAATACCCTGGATTAATATACGGAGGTTAACCAATGCTAACAGCTTTTGCCTTCAAATGGAGGTTGACGGGCTTGATTGCAAAACTACTCTGGAGGAACATAGAATGCGGATACCTCGTTCGTGTGGCGAATAGACGAGGTGAACATATTCAATGTTTGGTTAATTGTGTGGGATACGAGTTTGTTTCAAGAGAGTCACGAATCACTAGGGTTGGCTATCACACACAATCCAGACCGGGGTACGCTGTAAATGTAAACGGAGAACGAACTTCAGATATATGCTGGGAGGCTCCTGTTTGTATTACAGTCTATTGCGAGGATAAACCCCTATTGGGTTTTGCAGTAGAATTCCGTGGACCTGTTCTTTGTATACGACAGTTACAAGGTGTTCCAGGCGTAAATATTCCCGAAGCTTTGCGCAAGTGGCCAGCTTTGTTTGTGTATGGAGCAAAGAACTTTCTCTACAATACTGAAGAAATTAGTTCAATGCGCCTATATACAGCTGATCAGCGTCCATCTTACGAATATCCTGCAACTGACTTCTCAGAAACTGAATTGCAAGATTACCGACGCAACCTACGCAGACGATATGATGGAACCGCTCGTCAACAAGGGTTTAAAAGAAAAGGTCATAAGTTCTGGTGGTGGGATTTGTCTCTAGTCCCGAAGTAACCGGCGCAATCGCCACTCATAAAATCGCCACCCGCGATTCTGGGTGGCGATTTTCATTTTCCAAGTTGGACTAATCTGTGACCCTAGTTAGTCGGGATTGGAACTTTATATACAAACAAATCTTAGTTTTGAGATAAAAAAGCAGCCCACAAAACGTGTCTATGGGACTTACGCTTTGTGGGCTGTATCAGCCGATTGGCTTGTGTTCGACAAACCCGCTGTGTTCGAACGGACGAATCCAGATGCCGAAATTGATGTGGTTGAGGTCACAAGAATTGCCGAAATCGGCCTTCAGGGCTTGCTTGTGCACATCGACTTCCCCGACAGTTCTCGATCCTGTGTCGATGACAAATTCGAGTCGCAGGATATTGTCTGCAAGATCCGCATCTTCGGCTGCAATCGGTTTCGGAATCACAGCAATATCTTCCATGCTGTAGCCGAGCTGTTGCGAGACCAGTTCGCGAAACTTCGTCTTGTTCTCCTTCAGGATGGCACGAACTTCATTGTCGTCTGCCCGAAAGAGGGGGTAAATGTGTGGCATGTCTGACTCCTTCCTATAATAAGAACGTATGTTGAAATAGTACACGTTAAATACACTTTGTCAAGTTGTGACCCTCGTTAGTAACGATTGGAACCGTATTTATCAAAATTTGATTAAAGTAAAAGAAAAACTCGCCCGGGTCGAAACCCGAGCGAGGCGCTGAACACGAGGATCAGCTGATCTTGAAGTTGCCGAAGCGCTTGCCGTTACGCATCCAGTACCGAGCCTCGAAGGAAATCGGCTTGGCAGGATCAGTCATGATCTCGCCATCGATAGTCCAATTGCGACGACCGGAATCGTGGTTGCGAATGCCCCAGATGCGGACAGGGGTCTCGTTGTGCTGGTTCTCCAGCCGGAAGAAAACTTCCGAGCCTTCAAACACCGCAAACATCAGAGACGTCCGATCGGGACCGTTGACGATGGCAGCACCATCGTAGCGTTCAAGCACTTCCTTGTCAGAGGTGAACATTACGTTCTTCCTTTCTTCAAGATTGGGAGTGGCATTACGCCTGTCTCCACATCCGCAGGTGCGAGATGCAAATGGAAAATACCACAATAATAGTGATTGTGTCAACTCGTGACCTTAGTTAGTCGGGATTGGAACCAGCTAATTAACCAAGTTAGGTTGGCAACCCTAGATTTAAGACAGTAGATAGACATATTTCCATAGGTATTGTAGTGTTGCGATACCCTCAGAAATCAGTGAAAGGAGTATTTCAATGGGTACTGTACATCTGACAAACGGCCACCACGGCCTGTATATCAGTAACGACAAGATCGACCTCAAGCAACGGGTTCTTCTCACTCAGGCAATGCTCGAGCGTCCCATCTTCATCCGCGGCGAACGTTGGGGAAGCCCGATGCAAGATGTCATTCGCGGTGCTCTTCAGGGCTTGATGGATTTGAAAGGCTTCAATGCCGCCGTCTCCTATCTCACTGTTGAACATGACGGCGTTCTTCACATCTCGACACCAAAGCGTGTGTGGTGCGAGATCTCTCTGGAGACTCCATGGGAAATCGCTCTTGGTTTCTCCCACGACTCGAGGTATCGCAATCACCCCTTCACCACCCTACTCCAATGGCTGGAAGAGGAGTATCCGGCTGGCGAACTGCCCTACAATGAGTTCAAGCAATTCTGCTTCGGTTGGGTGTCTCCTGAGAAGTGGCGTGAGTTCTTTGAGCACAGGATCCAGAAGAAGGTCGAGACTATGCGATCCAAGGCCAATACCCTGCGCCATGAGGCACAAGGAATGACTGAACGGGCAAACTCTATCGAAGCCATACTCGGCTAACGACACGGTCCACTGACAAAAGGAAAGGCACATCAGCCTCCGTGTCGGTGGGCCTTTTCTTTTTACTAGCTTTTTCTATAAATAAGAGTAGATTAGCGTCCAATGTCTACCGGAATGAAAGTGGTGGGAGTTATTGGGACTGTGATTGTCTTGTCCTTAGGTGTCTCTGCGGTTGAACCTACCACTTCAACTACTCCCCCACTAAACACTGCTACTGGGGCAGTTAAGATTGAGTCCAAGTCGGAAACCAAACAAGAAGCAAAAGCTGACGAGCCAGAACCTGCAATTAAGCCGGTAGAAAAACCTAAAACTACCCCAGCGACACCTAAACCAACCTCAAGTTGTCACCCAAGTTACTCAGGCTGTCTCAAAATGAATGCTGGTGATTATGACTGTGCCGGAGGCTCAGGAAACGGTCCAAATTATACTGGCACGGTCCAAGTCTACGGCTCCGACCCATTTGACTTAGATAGAGATAACGATGGTTGGGGGTGTGAGTAGTTAGAACCAACTTTTAAAGAAAGAAATTATTTTCTTAAAGAAACTTTCTTTCACAACACCTAAATCTTCTTGATTGGTGTCAGTGTCACTGCTTGTTGATACTTCAGTTGTTTCCACTTCGTCAATCATTTCTTGTTCTCCCCTAGGCACTTCTTCCTTCAATGTTTCATCAGTTTGTACTTCTTGCTCAACAGTAGCCTGTTTAGGGGTTGTTTGCGGTGGAGTGTAAGTTTGTGTTGACTGGAAGTAGTAGGAATAATCTTCTTCCTCCTCAGGTTCAGGAAACGAATCATCGTAAGTTTTTTCCTTATGCATGATTGAGCAGGTTTGGCTGTGGTCTTGAAGGACCACCGTATCAAATGTATCAACGCTATAGTCTGTTCCTAAATTCACAACTAAATTTTTACCTCGATATCTCTCAATTGATGTGCTCAGACAGCCAACACCTACACGCACGATGTATTTTGAGTAATCATAGTCACTTTTAATCAAAAGTTCCTTGTCATTTTCGGGATTTATATCAAGAAGTTTGAAGTAGACATTATTTTGTTTTTCAACACACTGATAATCGTCGTCAAACGTATACCCACTATCACACTCACATTTATTGCTTAAGCTATCGTAAGAAGATCTGTAGCCATGATCACTACGACAAACCTGGTTAGCATTAGTACATTGTTGATCTCCAAACATATTGGTATCAAAAATGTAACCATAACTACACTCACAAGTATCTGAAAGCGAGTCGTATCGTGACATGATTCCGTACTCGTCATGACAAGCAGAATCACCTGAAACACATTGTGTCTGTCCAGAATAATTTTTGCCAAAGACATATCCGTAACCACATTCACATCCTCCTGAGTAGTTTGCTCTTGCGTTAAATCCGTATTGATCTTGACAAGCTTGTGTCTCAGAGATGCAGTAAGAATTTCCAAGTACCCCCTCGCCCATCACGTAGCCTGACATACATTTACAGTACCCACCACTTTCATAGGCCATAATCCCATAATCACTGCAGGAAGAGCCATACTGGGCTTGCGCATCGTGAGTTAGTAATAAAAAGCCACCAAAAACAATGGTGGTTCCAAAGAGTGCAAAAATGATGGCTGGCTGAGCCAATTTTAGTAAGTTTTTCATTGAGATTAAAATAGCACTAAAAGTGTAAAAGTCTAGGTTGTAGAACAGATGAAACTTGTCTGGTTGCATGGCTGGACCTTTGACTCCGTATAAGTGGCGGTTAAGAAAACCGGTACTAGAGATTTTGTAAATAACCGTTCTTGTTGGTTAAAGGTAAATTTTTTGTGTATTAGCATTATTTTCACAAAGAACAACCCACCCCTGTGGATAACTCAGAATGGTGCAGTTTTCCCTTCCAGAAAATACGGCTTAGATAAGGGCTTTTTGCGTAAAAGTTTGATTTTAATGTTTCGAGCTTAAATTTATACCATTTTTAAGCCGTGTTTAAATATAAGTAGATAGCATTTTGTGCAGGCGTCGTGATTTTCACGGCAAGTTATTGCCGTAGAGCTGATCACTGTTGGGGCAAATGCCCCAACGAAATCGTGACGCCTGCACAGTACACTATCTGCCCTCTTTACAGATTAACAGGAAAAGGTCGACTGTCATGTCTGTTTTCCACAGGGCTTTAAAAGTATCATTTTGTTCTTAGTATGACAAATAAACGTTTTCGCGGACTTCGCCCACTAAAACCATTGGATAGAATGCAAAACATGCGGACAATGAGACCAATGGGAGCAAAGAAGTGGGTTAAGGCTCACTGGAGATGGGACTATGACCGACGGCAGTGGGAATGGGTAACGGGACATTGGAGTAGATAATATCGTTGTGGTCACAAGTTACTAAGTATAATCGTGCATTTCATGCAGATTATACTAAGTACTTGCCGACCCCGCCTCGGCTATTTTCTTCACTAGGAAGGGTTCAGAAAATTATGCCTGCGGCCTCACATCAGGCCCGAAACTGAAGCAGTTCAGTTTCTACACAAGAAAACACTACCTCACGGAGAAGTAGTGTTTTCTTGTGTGCCTGATGTGACCCTACAGGGAATCGAACCCTGATTTAAGCCTTGAGAAGGCTCCGTCCTAACCGTTAGACGATAGGGCCAGTGGCGGTATTTATACCAAATATTTTGCGTTTAGTGAAGTGATGTGAGGGGGGTGGCTCTATATAGCTTTTGTCATAAATTCCCTGCCTACTCGTCTTATATAGTAGTGGCGATGGTTATCGCAGGTTATTAACTTAAATAAAATTCTTATGTTATCTTGGGCTCTCACTTTCTTTGTCCTAGCTCTAATCGCTGGTGTGCTAGGTTTTACCGGCATCGCTTCAGCTTCGGCTGGAATCGCGAAGATTCTCTTTGTTGTCTTTATTATTCTCTTTGTCCTGTCTTTCTTTTTTAAGGCAGCGGGTAAAGCGGACAATATGCTCGACAAGAATATGTAGAACGTGTAGCGGACAGAATAAAAGGCCGACACTTTCTGTGCCGGCCTTTTCGCTTTCTTTCAGTTCAGTGCAAACGGAACTCAGCGTCCACCATGCGAATCTCAGCGGGCCTGATGAGGTGGCTGTGTGCAATAACCACCGAATTGATGGGTGCTTCAATAGAAGTTTCCCAGAATTGCAGGAATTTTTGCAAACGCGGGAATTTAGGGTGCAGATCGTAGAACTGCCAGATAAATTCGCCCAGTAGCGACGGTGTGTCGGGAAGTCGATAGTAGATATGGGCTGTGGTCTGTCCATATCCTGCCATTGATTCACGGAAAGCGGTGTCGGTGTGCATTTTCTGTCCTCCTTTTCCTGTGGGAAATGATAATACTTTGAATAATTTGCACAAGAAAAACCGGCGTTTAAACGCCGGTTTTTCTATGCTGTCAATTCAAGGTGAACTACTAATTGTCGTCAGTAGTGAAGTCTTCTACATCTCCACAAACTAGTACATCGTCACCATCCTCATCTTCGAATCCGACGCAAATAGTGAAGTAGTAGTCAGTGTCTTCGTCGAGTCCAGTAACGGTCTCTTCGTAGTCCTCATCATCATCAAGGTTTGAATCAACGCGGACCTTTTGTAGGTCATCACCGTCTTCGTCAACATCACGATATGAGTCATAGTCATCTTCAACGTCTTCAATCTGATCCTCATCTTCTCCGTAGACAAAGAATACTTCTCCGTCTTCAAAGTCGTTCATATCGACTGAACCACGAAGTTCAGCTCTGTCATCTTCAATATCACGAGCACTGTCAGTTTCTACTTCAGGCTCATCGTCATCGTTGTTTCTAGAGTCACCACGCGGGTCTCCGATAACGTAACCATAGCTATAGTTGTAGCCAGGGTTGTAGTATCCACCACCGTAGTTGTATCCCTTACGAGCCTCAATTTGGGCCTGTAGCTGAACAATAAGCTGCTTAAGGAAAGCGATAAGCTGTTCCTCACTCATTTGGTTACCGCCATACGTGTAAGTAGGGGTATTTGTATTCTGGTATTGATAAGTGGTCGGTACGTAATAGTAAGTGCTGTTAGCTTCAGCCTGTCCTGCTGGGTAAAAAGCAAAAACTGCTGCAACTGCCACACCTAGGAATAAAATCTTTTTCATACGTTCGTACTGTACACCTTTAAATCAGAGTGTCAAGGGTAGAATTTAATCGCTGAATTTGAGTATCTAAATCAATGTAACTAGCTAATATCTTTCCAGGCTCGGCTTTGACGTACTAGCAGATTCTCAGCCTCAGCTGGGTTAGCCATAATTTCCTCTACTATTTTCTCCATTCTCATACTCTGAGAGCCTTTTATGAGGACGATGTCGCCTGGTTGGAGTAGGTTTTGGAGTTCTTTACCGGCTTGAGTCGCTTCTTCATACTGCAGGATGTTTTTTTCACTCATTCCAGCTTCAAGTGCTGCTTCAGCAATGCCACGAGAGCGAATACCGATAGTAATTAAAAGATCAGTACACTCTTCTGCCTGAATACCAACACGCTCATGCTCCCCCACTGAGAAGCGTCCGAGTTCTAACATATCTCCAAGTACAGCCACTTTACGATTGAAACCTTTTATCTCCTTTAGGGTAGATAAAGATCTCTCTACTGCCACTGGAGAAGAATTGTATGTATCATCAATAATAACTGTGTTCTTGATACCTTCTATTAGGCGCATACGGCCAGGTGGCGGTATAAAGTCTTGAAGTGCAACCGCAGAGTCATTTAAAGAGATATTAAAGCAGCTAGCTACTGCTGTTGCGGCTGAAAAATTGTATGTATGTGCCACGCCAATAGCACCTAGTAGTGTGCACTTAGCACTCTCACCATTTGAATGGATAGTGAAGCCCATACCCTTTGGACTACCATCTTTGTAGATTACTTCATCACCCTTAACTACAAAATCAGATTCGGAATAACGACTATAACCAATGGAGCGTTGTCTGGTTTGTTCGGCTACTTCCAGCACAGCTTCGTCATCATGGTTGTATATCAATACCCCGTCGTCCTTCAGGGCTTCAACTAGTGCTCTCTTTTCAGCTATGACTGCTTCAGGTGAGGAAAAGTATTCTACATGTACTGGCACACTTGGAAGTCGAGTTAATACTACGATGTCTGGTTTAACCCATGATGCCAATCTCTTCATATCTCCTGGACGGTCCACTCCCATTTCAAGAACTAACACCTCTGGGTAGTTACCTGGAAAAAGTGCGTGTAAAAGACCATCAATAATGTTTTTAAACCAGTGAAAAGGATTCTGCCAAGCATTATCAAGTCCGAGTATCGAAAGCGGTACACCAATATCGGAGTTGTAGCTCTTTTCGCTCTTTCTGGTGCGGACTTTGTTTTTAAGTACGTGATAGATGGCGTCTTTAGTAGAGGTCTTCCCCACACTTCCTGTTATGGCCACTATCTTTGGCTTCGTTCTCCGTAAGAGCAGTCGAGCTTCGGCAGTTAGAATGGTAACAATCAGAGATTTTAAAATAGATTTCATATGTGAGGTTGATGGGTAACAAAAGGATTTAACTGATTATTCTATCGATCCGGCGGGATATTGTAGTAGTTTATCAAGAATTTAGTGATATTCATAAAAGGCTCGGTCAGGGTTTCTGATGAGTAACTTACCCCCTGCGGGTTAACTGTGTATAGGAATACCAAGAACTCTGGGTCGTAGGCGGGGAAATAACCAAAGAATGAGTGTAGGTAGCGGTCCTCATAGTACCCTCCAGTGTTGCTAGCCATCTGGGCCGTACCGGTTTTGGCAGCCACTGTGTGCTCAGGAAGCTTAACTTTACCGCCACGTAGCGCATCATCTACCACGGTCACCAACATTCTGCTTATCTCTTCACTAGTTTCTTTACTCCATACCTGGTCTCCTTCTGGAAACATTATTTCTTTTTTTGTACCGTCTTCATATTCAATAGACTTAACTATATGAGGAGTGATAAGACGTCCACCGTTACCCAACGCTGACAGCGCTCGTACTGCAGCTATTGGAGTGAGAGCGATACCTTGCCCGTATGATGCTGTGGCATATTCGATACTACGTGTTGTGTTGAGGTTTTCTAGGTCGCCGTGTATCTCGCCCACTAGGTCTATTCCCGTCTCGCTCCCTAGTTTTAGTTTATTAAAATATTCTAGAAAACGTGCCTGACCCATTGTCCTCACTACGAAGGCCACGCCAGTGTTTAATGATTGATTCAATACTTCTTGCATAGAAACAGTGCCGCGACCGCGGCCATCGTAGTTACGAATCGTTTCAGTGTCTATCTCTAGGAAACCCGCATCGTAATAGGTGGTATTAGCAGAAACAGCTTTGCTATCAATACCAACCGCCATAGTGAGGGCCTTAATAATACTGCCGAGTTCGTAGCGAGCACTGACTAATGGATTGGTGAAATGATCTAGAGTGCTGGTACCACGAGCATTTGGATTAAAGGTAGGTACAGCATCAATCGCATAAATCTCTCCAGTCTTAGGGTTGATTATGATTCCACCAGTTAGTTCTGACCGCCAGACACCATTGGCTTTTAGTAATTCATTTTGTAGTAGTCTGGCCACGGTCGGCTCGATTGTAGTCACAATATCACCCTCTTTTTTTTCTGGGTCTTCAGAGATTAGCTTGCCAAGGTTGGTAAATAGCTCGGCAAAAAAATTGACCGATAACTCCTCGCTCTTTCGGTGCAGGGTGTCTTCGTAGTAGCGTTCTAGTCCGTATCGTCCGATAGGTTCCTCGCCGACTGTTTTCCCCTCGTATGCCACAAAGCCAATAGTGCGGGCAGATAAAGGTCCTCCAGGATAATAACGCCAGCGCTGTCGTTTTAGTGATACTCCAGGCAGATCGAGTTCTTTTATGGCCAGAGCTTCTTCTTCAGTTAGTTCTTCACGGATCTCTACGTCGACGCGATTTTCTAAAGTAGCACGGTATAGAAAAGTTTCTTTGTTTATAAAAATATACTGCTTTAAGGCTTCATACAAAGCTTCTGCATTTTCAACCCGACTCGGATCGAGTGAGAGAGTGTACCCACTTTGAATGGTGGCAGCACTCACTTTCTCTCCGTCACGGGTAGTGAAATAAATACTACCTCGATCATAAAGATTTTGGACCGTATGAATGTACTGTCCTTCACCACGGGCGACGTAGGTTTCAAAACTGATGACTTGTAGTTGATAAAGGCGTGCTACTAACACTAAAGCCACCAGCAAGACTATACCGGTGATTACTCTTATTCTGATTACTGCTGCATTTCTTGCACTCATTAGATTTATTTCAAAGTTAGTGACCAATTTTTAAGGAGCGTAAGAGACTATAAAAATGGAAATACTCTTGTGGTGCATCTACTTTTGAAAGAAATCTATTAACTACCTTTGCGTCACGACACTAGTGTTTGATCGGTCTATAAAAATCTTTTTGCCAGTTGCAATATAACCATGACTGGTGGCCAAATCAATTGATAAATTGTGTTGCTTCTCCATAAAAACAGCTTCAAGCCCAGCTATTTCCCCTTGAACTTTGTTCATCTCCTCATTAAGTTCTTCGTTGATGACTACGTGTATAACACTGACAGAAAGAAAATAAAAATACAACCCAGCTAACACACAGAGGGTGCAAAAAAGAACAGCTAAAAGCAGGTGTTCTGATCGGTATTTTATTTGGTTTATGGCAGTAATGGCATTCATAATGATAATTTTTCGATAACTCTTAGTTTGGCGCTTCGGGACCGAGGATTTGTGGCCCTCTCCTCCTCCGTTGCGACAATAGGCTTTTTAATTAATTTGAGTGCTTGCTCCGCTTGTATTTTCTCGTTAAAAAATTGTTTAACTATGCGGTCTTCTAAACTGTGAAAGGAGATGATGGCCATTCGGCCACTAGGGGCAAGAAGATCGAAGCCTTGGGAGAGTAGGTCTTGAAGCACTTGAAGTTCAGCGTTTACCGCAATCCGAATAGCTTGAAAAGTTTTGGTAGCCGGATGAATTTTACTCTTACCCTTGAAGCGAGGAATAGCTGACTCAATGATTCCAGCTAGCTGTAGAGACGTTTTGATTTCACCGTTTTCGCGAGCCGCTACAATTGCGCGAGCAATTCGCCTTGAGGCTCTTTCCTCTCCGAAGCCATAGATGATGTCTGCTAGAGATTCCTCGGACCAGTCGTTCACGACGTCACTTGCAGTGAAGACGTGTTTTTCGGGGTCGCCGAAAGTCATCACGAGTGGCTCATCCTTTTGAAAAGAGAAACCTTTGTTGCTTGATTCGAATTGGTCAGATCGCCAACCCAAGTCTGCAAGAATGGCAGTTGGAGTAACTTCCAGGTCACCGAGTATCTTCGCTAAATTGGAAAAATTATCGTTAATGAGGTGAACGGTCGCTTTGTAGCGATGAAGCTCGTCAGCGGCCTCTATGGCTGCAGGGTCGGCATCTATACCGATGTACACCCCACGGTCATCTAGTTCCTCAAGAATGCGTCGACTATGCCCGCCACCACCTAAGGTGGCATCTACCACAACACTGTCAGGCCGGAGGGCCAGTACAGAAATCGTTTCTTCAAGTAATACTGGAATGTGCTTCATAAGATTTAGGGTTCAGAGTTTAGGTGACACCAATTCGCCCTAAACGCTGGACCCTAAACCCTATAATGCTCCAACCGAACCGAGCTTTTCTGCCAAGGAGTCAGCTTGTTCTTCGATCTTTTTCTTATAGTCGTTCCACTTCTTCTCATCCCAGATTTCAACACGGTCATGGAGTCCGGCCAAAACCACTTTGGTTTTTAGTTTGGCGAACTCCTTCAAATAATCTGGAACGAGAATACGTCCGGCTTTGTCTACCTCCACTTCAACCGCACCGGAAAGAAAAAATCTATGAACGCTACGCGTGTCCGCTGAACCAAGTGGCAAACCTACAACCTTGTCGGTTAGAGTTTGCCACTCGGCTCGGGCGTACACAAAGAGACAGTTATCGAATCCGCGAGTGACGATTAGTTTCTTCCCCATTTTGGCGCGCCACTTACTTGGAAGTGACAATCGCTTCTTTGGGTCCAATGTATGAACATATTCACCAATCAACATATACGTATTCGATTATGAGTTTTAGTTGTCAGTTTTTTGTGTAGTGCGAAAGATTATGTTGTTGGTTGCTACCCAACTCACGCTTCCTTAACACTATACAGACAATTTATTACTCATTCCACTTTCTCCCACCACAACACCACTATACACCACCTCATCCCACCAAACTCCACAATGATACACTTAGGCTGTGGAAAAGTCGTTAAAAGTCCTAGTAGATAAGGCTTCTATGGAGTAGTGATGATTTCTGATTGACAAGAGGTGTTAAGTGTGATATTATGATAGGTAGGAAATTAACCAGAGCACTAAGTGCTCAAAAATGGAGGTTGCTATGCGCAACATTGCTTCTTTGCTTCTCGCTGCTGTACTGATTGTCGGTACCTTCTCCTCGGCCTCGGTCTCGGCTGCAGAATGGTACACCAAGGACGCCAATGGACGGCTGACTTATCACAATGATGGTCGACCCGGCTATGTGGCGCCCCGAGTGCACCGTCATCAGCATTATCAGTCACGGTCGTGGGGACGATCAATGTATTTGCCTCGCTATCAGCGTAATCATCGTTCTGACGATGCTGTTGCAGGAATCATTTTGTTTGGTCTTGGTGCCACTGTTGGTGCTGCAATCGTCAACAGTCAGCAGCAGCCCAGACCAGCGCAACAGCTGATGCCAGAACAACAACATTGCGTCGAGACCAATGGTGTCTGGCTCGAAGACACTCGCACTAGACGCCAGTTCTGTGGTTGGCGCTGATACATCCAATAGGCCCGCGACGCATTCATTTGCGCCGCGGCCTTTTTTATTTATATATATGAACAAGCAAAAGAACGCCGGTGAAGCCGGTGTTCTTTTGTAGTTTGTGCAATCGAGCGACTTTGCGCTATTGCTTATCCTCTCTCACAGGACGCATCAGCGGAAACATCTGTACTTCACGAAGTGGCTTATCGATTAAGAATGCAAACAGTCTTTCTCCGAAACCAAACCCACAAGTTGGTGGAATTCCATATTCAAGCATCTCCACAAACTCATAGTCAGGCATCATCGCTTCTTCGTCACCTCCTTCAAGTAGCTTCTGCTGTTCTCCGAAGCGCTTAGCCTGCTCTTCCGGGTCGTTAAGCTCACTGTACCCGTTACCAATTTCACTACCAGCGAGGATTGGCTGGAAACGCTCCACCACTTCCCTACCCTCAACCTTCTTCGCCAATGGTGCGATAAGGACTGGATGATTAATCACAAAAGCTGGTCCACTGATTTGCTTTCGACAATATTTCCACAGAGTGTCAGTGAGGCGCTCTTTATTATCTCCTTCATACTTAACTCCAAGTTCCTGGAGTTTTGACTCCATTTCAGTCTTTGAAGAATGTAATACATCGATACTGGTCTGACGACGAATCTCTTCTACATAATCAATCTCTACCCATTCGTCAGCTAGATCAAAGGTGTGGCCACGAGTGGTGAATTTGGTGGTACCGAAAACCTTTTCAGCTAGTTCGCGATAAAGGTCGCGTACTAGCTTCATACCATCATTGTAATCAGCGTAGGCTAGGTAGAACTCTAGATTAGTGAATTCCTGAAGGTGTTCTGGACTACTGCCTTCGTTGCGGTAGGCGCGACCAATTTCAAATGTCTTAGTGTACCCAGCCGCCATTAAGCGTTTCTGCCAGAGTTCACCAATTGAAATACGCAAATAAACATTGATATCAAAATCGTTGTGATGAGTTTTGAAGGGTCTAGCTTCAGCGCCACCTGTAGTTACCTCCAGAGTTGGTGTTTCAACCTCAGCGAAATTGTGACGCTTCATAAAGTCACGCGCTGTGTCCCAGAACAATGCCTTCTTAACGAAGACCTCCTTTTGAGCCGGGTCTAATAGCAAATCAAGGTATCGCTTACGGTAGCGCTCTTCTTCATCTTTAAGGCCGAAGTGTTCGGTTGGAATAGCTTGGATAGCTTTAGTGAGTACTCGCCAGTCTTCGGCTGCGACTGCTTCGGCGCTGCGCTTGGTAAGAAACGGCACACCCTTTACTTCAATAAAATCTCCTGGGTCAATGGTGTCATTTAATAAATCAAATAGTCGCTTACCAAGAGTGTCGCGAGACATAAATACTTGCACTCGCCCGCTGCCGTCGTCGATGTCTGCGAAAGCGGATCCGCCATGTCGACGGATTGATATTACTCTTCCAGCAATAACCACTACAGTCTCTTCGCTACTTAAGTCATCAAAATTTTCTAAGACTTCCCTTACCTCATGGGTACGTTCAGTCCGGGTAGCATAAGGATCCATCCCAGCTGCACGTAGGAGCTCGCGCTTTTTTATGCGGTCGTGACGTATCTCTTCGAGTGAGGACATAGGGTTAGTATAAAGTTAAAAGCTGAAAGTTGGAAGTATAGAAGTGTAGGTAATTGTTACGACGACGGCCCGCCGAAGGCGGGCCGTGAGTCTTTTGTCTTCAAGACTTAACTATGCAACTTTTACCACTTTGTAGTTTTGTTTACCTGACGGTGTGTCAAAGTTGAATGCATCACCGGTAGCTTTCCCCATCAATGCCTCTCCAAGTGGAGAAAGGTATGAAAGTTTGTGGTCGTGGATGTTGGCTTCTTCGGTTCCCACAATAGTGTATGTACGTTCCTCTTTGCCACCATCCTTCTTAATGGTAACTGTGCTACCTAGGCCCACAATGTCACCTTTTTTGTCGTGAGCAACTATCTTGGCTTCTTTAATGACTTGTTCTAGGTGACCAATACGCTCTTCGATAGTAGCCTGCATATCGCGTGCTTCTTGATACTCAGCGTTTTCTGAGAGGTCTCCAAGACTACGAGCGTATTCTAGAGCCTCGGCCACTTCACGACGACGGACTGTCTTCAAGTGTTCTAACTCCTTTTTTAATTCTTCGAACTTCTGAGGGGTCAGATATGCTTGTGTGTCATTCATATTGTACAAATTTGATTTCACGCAATTATACTTGGAATAGAGATTAAATCAAATCTGAGAA
The DNA here is from genome assembly GCA_020631995.1 of Candidatus Nomurabacteria bacterium. GTDB lineage: Bacteria > Patescibacteriota > Minisyncoccia > Phycocordibacterales > UBA918 > OLB19. Next base: position 108,453 of record JACKGJ010000002.1, read on the forward strand.
TTTTATTCCATCAAAAGTTAGAGTCATCCTGAAAATAGATGAGATACAAGGCGCGAGTGAAGCCCGAACCGAGTCGTACGAAAATGTACGGTGAGGGAGGAATGGAACGAGCAACGCAGTAGCTCGCTATTTTCAGTATGGCTCCAAGTACTCAGGACGATTTACTTTCATCCAATCAAATACGTCCCTCATTACCCAGCTGGCGCCGAGTGAATTGGTTCTAGGTGCTCTCTCCATTAGTAGTATGAAAGCGTACTTTGGCTTGTCGTATGGCCAGTAACCTGCAACCCAAGAGTTAACATGTTCATTATCGTTTCCAAGCTCCGCCGTACCCGACTTGCCAGCAATCGAGACATACTTTAAATCAAGTCCACGCACTGTACCCCCGTCCACAGTAACGGCCATACGCATTCCCTCATGCACTACGTTTAAATATGATTGATTTAAGTTTAGGTCAATGCTCTTAGTCTTAGTGTCTTTAACTAGTGTTGGTGTGACTAGCTTCCCGCCGTTAGCGAGCGCTGCATAAGCACGGAGCATTTGCAGAGGAGTGATTAAGAAACCAAACTGACCGATGGAAGTATGGTAAGTGTTTCCGAGTCGCCATTCTTCATCAAAAGTCTCTTCCTTCCACTCTGGTGTTGGGATTAATCCAGCTTGTTCCCCGGGGAAATTGACGCCAGTTTTTTCTCCTAGGCCAAACAACTTCATATATTCATCAATGCGCGCAATGCCGAGTCCTGTAAAGGTATCCATTCCGGCCTGAGGAGCCGCTATGGCAGGGAGTCCTCCCCCAATGATATAGAAATAGACATCGGAAGAATAAGCGATAGCCGTTTTCATATCAGTAGCACCGTGCGCGCGCCAGTCTCCGAAGCGAGTAGGTTGGTCAGGATTGTATGGGTTAGGGATGATGAGCTCTCCGTTTGAGGTTATTTTTCTTCCTGATGAGATTACTCCTGCATCAAGTGCTGCATAGGCCATAAATGGCTTTACTATAGACCCTGGAGTATAAGCACCTCCTGCAACTTTATTTAAGAAAGGAAAGCGGTCGTCGTTATTGTAGCTTTCAATTAATTCCACATCACTACCATTAGCCATTACTTCAGGATCATATGAAGGAAAACTAGTCATAGCGATTATTTCACCAGTCTCCACATCCATAATGGCACCGGCACCACTACGGAAACCTGCTTTTTCGGTCGAAGTAGATATGATGTTGTACATTGCCTCTGAAAGGGCGGCATCGACTGATGTGGTGAAGGAGTGTCCGGCACTTGGTCGTTCCACAGTTAGGGATGAGATGACGTCATTGCCCACATTAATTTCAATTATTTGACGACCATTTGTTCCATGAAGCACTTCTTCATAGGCGCTTTCAAGACCAGTTCGTCCTAGATAGTCGGTACGATAGTAGAAACCATTTTTATCTCTCTGCGGATAACTCACATAACCGAGTAGTTGGCCCAAGCCCGCTCGGTCACTGTATGCGCGTAGTGGGAAGCCACGGGACCCACCGTAGTCTGTACCGTTCCAAGCAAGCATCTCTCCGTTGCGGTCGTAGATAACACCTCTCTCTGCGATTATTAGCGATTCGTAGAGACTATTGCTGTCACTACGTTCACGATATTCAGCCCCTTTAACTATCTGCAGGTTCACTAATTGTCCAAAAAACACCAAGGATATCAACAAGAAAATACCACCTACCATTAATACTCCCCGCTTCTTGATAGGGAGTTCGATACGACCCTCTAGTCTTTCTTTGTTGAAAGCAGGAAGGTTAGACGAATCCATAAAGATTTCGTCAAACTCCACTAGAGGCTTTGATTTTCTCCTAAACCACATCTACCTATTTTAGCATCAGAAAGTGCTTCCCCACTTCAAGAGAAATAATCAGCAAGAAAGCTCCGATCGTGTAAAGGGGCAGTGAATTTGCTGCGCCAAAATAGACATCTATTAAAAAAGCCAAAGGTAGAATTTCTATTGCAAAGTATCGTATTGCGTAGAATATAGCGAGCGGAACAAAAATAAGTGGTGTGATAAAAACACTGAGTAGTGAGAGTCCAATGAAATATAGGATGCGGAATGTCATTATTCAGTTACAGTATTTATCTCAACATCTGTCTCTGTGCTGGATTCAGCGTCTACTCCTTCTTGTGTGCTAGTTGCGGTAGAAGTAGAGCTTTGGGCCTCTATCAAGAACTCATCAGGTACATCAATAGTCAAAAACTCACGTCTGGTTTCTTCCACCACTTTTCTGGCTTCATTAAATTCCATAACGCTGAGTGGTCTCGTTCCCACCGCCACTACCTTAAGTGAACTTATTGGTATGTCGGTCGTTAGGTATCCATACTGTTCTGCTCTCTCTGGTACTGAGTCGACAGCATTCACTGTGCCGTAGAGACCTGGAGACATTGATGGCAGTACCACCAAGTCCCCAACACTTAAAGTGATTCCTTGCGGGACATGAATGCGTGTGACTCCCCCGCCAATTCCCACTGCCGTGGTGTATATATTTGGCCCAAAGATGTATGCGGTAGAGGTAAATCCAGGAGTACTAAGGAGTGCTACTAAAGAGCTGTTTTGATAGGTTTCAGCCACAAATCCGATGACGGTATCTCTACCTATATATATCGGAGTGTCTTTCTTAATACCATCATCACTGCCTTTGTCTATCATTAAAATATCGTACGGTAGTGCACTTGGTCTACCAATAACTCCGGCGGCGATTCTGGGCTCATCTGATTGTCCTAACACTTCTCTTAAGGAAGTGTTTTCAGCTCTGAGATAGTCTAATTCATTACTCTCCTCGTCACTGAGTGGGTCCGACTGTCCACGTACTAAATTATTAAGAACAGTTTCGCCCTGGAGTAGTGGTCGGAAAATGGTTTCGGAAACTAGTTCTCCCGGGGTCGGTAAAAAGCGCCAGAATAAAACCGCTACGACAAAAACTATTGTCGCTACAACTATTCGTCCTTTAATGTTTGAAGTTTGGCGTAATTTCATCGTTTTGGTCAATTAACATTGGTTCGTAAATTGGTAGATTCTCTAGTACAACCCCGATACCACGAATAACCGCTCGGAGTGGGTCAGCCACAATAATTACCGGCACCCGAATGATTGATTCAAGTAGTGGTGCAAAGCCAGGGATAAGGGCTCCACCACCGGAAAGGTAGATTCCCTTCTGCATAATGTCTGACAGTACTTCTGGTGGGGTTTGCTCGAGAACAGAACGCACTGCTTCAACCACGCCATCAACGAGTGGACTAATAGCCTCTCTGATGTCAGCATCAGTCACTATTACTTCCTTAGGTAGACCAGTCACCACATCGCGACCGCGTACAATCATTTCCCGTTCTTCACTGTCGCCCTCTACCGCTGCTAGCTTTATCTTGGCTTCTTCAGCGGTTCTCTCCCCTACTAACACTTTAAACTGGTCGCGGATATAGGTAACGATGGCGGTGTTGAGATGGTCACCTGCTACTTTGAGATTCTTTGAGGTCACCATACCACCATAAGAAATAACAGCGATATTGGCTGTACCGCCACCGATATCAATAATCATACTTCCGACTGACTTTGAGATAGGAAGTTTTGCGCCAATAGCGGCAGCCATTGGTTCTTCAATGAGTAGCACTTCACGAGCGCCAGCATTTTTGGCAGCGTCGCGAGCAGCGCGTGTCTCCACGTTTGTGATTCCACATGGTACGCCGATTAAAACTCTTGGTGCAAACAGAGTCTTAGTATCCTGACGCACTTTGTTTATAAAGTATGCCAACATCTCTTCAGTCACTTCAAAGTCGGAGATAACTCCTTCGTTCAGTGGGCGTACCACTTCGATGTGCGATGGGGTACGTCCGTGCATTGCTTGCGCTGCTTCACCAATAGCGACCAGTTGCCCAGTCTTTTTGTTTATAGCGACAATGGTCGGTTCATTTATCACCACTCCTTTGCCACGAACGTAAACCAAGGTAGAAGCTGTTCCAAGGTCAATTCCAATATCTGCCGAGAAGGCAGAGAGAGCACGATTAAAAAGGCGAGAAATAGCCATATTGGTTACATCATACCAGAATTAGCTGGTTTGGCACTTGGTAACTTAAATTCGTTACTTTTAAAATTAAATAAAAAAGCCGCCCCTTAACAGGGACGGCATAGTGACACAAAAACTAATCAGCCTGGAACTTCGCACATAGCGTCGATTTCTTCAGACGTAGGTGGCTCCTGTTGTTGTGCCGATGACGACTTTTTCGTTACCGACTGTTTCTGTATGGCTGGAAAAATACAATCGCAATTTAGTTCCGGACACTCATCTGCACGAGTGTCGGGATGGTTCGGACAGTAGCACATGTATAATCCCTCCGTTTCTACTTTTGAAATAGTACCATGTTTATTTTGGTACAGGTGTATGTACTGCGTTAAATTTTGATGTCTTGACATCACTACATAGTAGTAGTATATTATTATACAGAAACAACGGAGGGTTATTCAGTGATTGATATTGATACGTACCATGGAATCGGTTATTCTATTAGCAACCGGGCGTCACTCGTGTCTGAACTCAGCAAAAAACTCGCTGAGCAGGACGAGCAGGACCTCAGACTCAAGGAACTTATGCTTAAAAAAGCTCCTGAGGAGCTACGTGAATGGCTAAATGAAGACGGCATAATGCGCGCCCTTTTCATTTGGGGTCGCTGCGACACTAAGATTAGCTACGATGACGAATATGGGTTTTCCAATTTGGACGACGTCAAAGCCAAACTTGGAGTGCTTCGCAAAGCTTGGAGGGATATTGTCTACATTAAATTGGACAAGAGTCCTGAACCGCATCGTGTCAAAGTCTGGTTCTCAGCCGTATTGTAAAATCGCTCAACGGAAGTCTCTCGACTTTGTTGGGCGATTTCTGTCTTAGGCTCGATAAAAGACCCAATTAATTTTTAAGTATTCTCGTCACTATCGAAATCAGCATACAACTCCTCTTCAGTGAGGTGACGGACTTCGCCGGTGGCGCGGGTCACTACTTCAAACTTCCCTTCTTCCTTAGTCTTTCGGGACACTACCACTCGGTACGGAATACCAATCAGGTCACTGTCGGCAAACTTTTCACCAGCACGTGCGTCACGGTCATCATAAAGCACTTCTACCCCCTTTTCTTTAAGAGATACGTAAATACCATCGGTAAAATCTTTTACCTCAACGTCATCAGAATTAAGCCCAACTAAGTGAACCTTGAAAGGTGCAACACTCTCTGGCCACACCATACCTTTCTCATCAGCAAACTTTTCCACCAGTACACCAACTAGTCTCGTGATACCAATACCGTATGAACCCATCCAGACGGGAACACTTTCTCCGTTTTGGTCCTTAAATGTTAGCCCTAAGTCTTTAGCTTTTTGTTGACCAAAGTTGAAGATGTTACCCACTTCTGCAGTTTTGGTCGCAGTGAGTTCATCTTGAGTTATTCCGAGGGTTTTTAGAGTTTCGTCATTAAGTACCTCTTCGTTAATAGCAATTCCCTTTTCTTTATTTATATAAGTGATGTCTTCACCAGCTTCGCAGACTGTTTGGAACTCGTGACTGAACTTGGTGAAAGCTCCTCCAGCTGCAAAAGTGACATAAGTATCGTCTCCGATACCTAGTCGCTCAAAGACCCGCATATAGGCTGGTTTGGTAGACTCGTAGTAGGCAAGGTGTGTCTCTTCGTCAGCACAGAAAGAGTACATATCTTTCATTATGAATTCACGCCCACGCATTACACCACTTTTAGCACGAGTTTCGTTACGAAGTTTGGTTTGGAATTGATAAACAGATATCGGCATATCTTTATAACTATCAATATAGTTCTTCATCATTTCACCAATCGGTTCTTCGTGACTCCATCCAAAACCAACCTCACCACCTGCCTTGAGGTTAGATTTGAACCATACGTCTACTACTTCGTCATCCCAACGACCAGTTGATTCCCATAGTTCCTTTCGTTGCAGAGAGGTCATTATAAGCTCTTGACCATTTATGGCATTCATCTCTTCGCGCACTACTTTCTTTATATTCTCTACAACTCGTAAACCAAGAGGTAGATAAGAGTAAACGCCAGCCATTTCTTTGGCGATAAAGCCAGCCCGCATTAAGAGCTGAGCGTTCTTTGCTGTCTCGTCGGCCGGGGCTTCCTTCCGAGTCTTGGTGAAAAGTTGTGATTGTCGCATAGGATTAATTTAGCACCCTCTTAAAATAGTCGCAAAAGGTCGTTGTACGTTACAGCTACCATCAAGAGTATCAAGAGCGCAAAGCCAGCCAAGTTAACCCGGGCCATCCATTCTGGATTAATCGGTCGACGGATGATTGCCTCTGCAATAACAAAGAGCAAACGACCACCATCAAGAGCAGGAATTGGAAGTAGGTTGATGACTGCTAGGTTGAGTGAGATAAAGGCGGTGAAAACCATAAGGGTCACAAAACCAAACTCAGCCGCATCCCCCACCATACCAGCAATACCAATTGGTCCCGTTACCTCCTCAATGTTGGCGGAAAGTGTAAAAGCTGAAGCCAGGAAGGACGATAGTCCGACTGTAATGGCCCAGAGAGAATTTACTGTTCGCAAACTTGCACTAATAAGCGCGTCTATTGGATCTAATTTCTTATTCTCAACCAGTGCTGTTGCCACACCTACCACTTCTCTGTTTGGTTCTGATTCGATTACGCCAGAACGAGGCTCTATAGTAGCGCTGCCCAGGTCACCCTTATGGGTGTAGTGAATAGTGACTGGTCCATCTGAGTCATTCACAAAGTTAGTGAAGGCGGTAGGGGTCAGAGTGCCAAGTGACCCTTGTTCTGTCTGGACCCCAACTACCTTTGCGCCAGACGGGATACCTGCTTCATCGGCTGGTGAGTTAGGTATTGTGCTTGTGATGGTTAGAAACGCTTTATCTGTATCGTAGTCGGTTTCGCTCACTGCTGTCGGAGTACCAATCATTGCGACCGTAAAGAAGATAAGCCATGCAATCAGCACGTTCATAGTGACGCCAGCTAGGAGAACAATGGCTTGGTGTAGTTTAGGGCGATTACCGAAGGCGCGCGCGCTATCACTATTGGATGAATCCCCATTTTCACCAAATATTTTTACATAACCCCCAATTGGTATTAGGTTAATGGAATATTCAGTCTCCCCTTTCTTGATTGAGAAGAGTCTCGGTGGAAAACCAATAGCGAACTCATCTACTCGCATTTTCGCCCACTTGGCAGTCATAAAGTGCCCAAGCTCATGAACGAGAATGAGAAAGAATAGGACCGCTATGAAAAGAATTATTGTCATAAGTTTTAATTACTAGACTTCTTTAAAGCTAGTATGTCTAGTTTTAAAGAAGTCTATTGGCTGATTTCCTTCTCTTTTTCGTTGTAGAGTGCCTCCAGTTTCCTATTAGCTTCATCAATTTGCTTTTGCACTTGGTCTTTTTCTCGACGAGCTTCATCCTCACCAATTTCTTTGGCTTTTATTTTGGACTCGATGCTTTTCATTTTCTCGTCACGGGCATTCCTTACCCGTACTCGAGCTTCTTCATATTTTTGACCAGCTAGTTTCATTAGAGATGTTCGGCGTTCACCAGTCAGCTCTGGAAAAGTGATACGTAGTCCAGAAGAGTCAGTCACTACACCGAGTCCAAGGTCAGCATCAAGTATCGCGCGTTCAATTGCCGATACACTATCAGTGTCCCAGGGGGACACACGAAGGGTGCGAGCGTCTTCAATGCCAACAGAACCTACCTGGTTAATTGGCACCTTAGTCCCGTAACTATCTACTTTTATACTGTCCAAAATACTGGGAGTAGCTTGGCCAGTTCTGATACCAGAAAATTCCCCTCGGAGCCAGGTGTTCGTCGCTTCTAATTTTTTATTGAAATCATCCATATTAAATAAAGTTAAAATTTTAGTGTAAGGAGCTAGGTTTTAAGACTTAAGGCCAGTTCCTCAAGCAACATCTTTCGGGAAGCTCCCCGATTATAAACATATTTTTCGCAGAGCAACAATGAGCGCTTAGCGTCCGGTGATAATTCTGTGAGATGCTTCTCTCCGAGTTCGCGTACTATTCTACCTAAAGTCTGAGGGTCGTCTTTAGCTAATTTCGCTATTGTATCTATACGCTCTTTCACAGATTGTTCAAGAAATTCAGTTGCCGACTTACTTTCTGTAGATGTGTTGCTGGTGACAATGAGGCGGGAACGTAGGGTTGGAATGAGAATTGATGTGTGAGGGACAATTAGATAGAAGACGGTGTTCTCTGGTGGCTCCTCAAACAATTTTAAAAGAGCGTTTTGAGCTTCGTGAGTTAATCCCTTAGCTACAATTACAAATTGGTGGAGTCCGGTCCCAAGCGCCTTCTTGGCACTTTCTTTCACTAACCAACGTGCCTCATCTATGCTGAGATTTTCGGTGAATAGATGTCGAGTGTCAGTGGTCTCAGACTTTAGCTCCTCTGGCAGTGAGGCGTTTAGAAGAGAGTCGGCTACCAAGAGCTGAGCGTGAGCAATCATCTGCTCATTTTATCATAATTCTTTGTTGCCCTGCGTTCTCTGCCTCTCTAGTACTTGGCGAATTACTCGACGTAGATAATTTTCAAAAGTCTCACCCATTTCGTGCATTACTCCCTGCTCGTAGCGCCAGCCAGTCATATAGTCACTAAGGTGGCGTTTAATTTCGGGAGTTACTCCTTCAAAGCGCCCTGATACCACTGCTGCCATCGGCATTCCTGCCAATTTTTTATAAAGCGGGTGGTCTATGCCAGATGGACCGGTACCAAGGAAGCCACTCTTTTTAAATAGTACCCATTCAGATAGTAATTGTTTAAGTCCGGCCTCAATTTGAGGAGACTTTAAATCAGTGATTGGCTTTTTAGCTTCTTCTTCCCGCTTGGCGGACGCAGACTTTATGGCCGCCATTTTTTCTGGCAGGGTTGCAGATGCATTTTGAAGTGGTTGGAGTTTGTCTGACTGGGTACTTTGTGTAGCTGGACTAGGTGCAGGTGCGGAATCTTTAACCTCGACCTTTCTAATGTCTGCTATCGGTCTTTTTGGTGCGGTTTCACCTTGTTCCTCATCCTTCTTTGACTGTTCTGGAGACCTGAAAAACTTACTAGCAAAAGAAGATAGTTTATTGTCATCAGTAGAAGTTTCTGCATCAAGCTCATCGGAAGGACGATGATACAAGCCTTCAGACTGCTGAGGAGGAGTTACATTTTCTGGAGTTGGTTCGGGTTTAGGTTCTGGTGTAGTTGTAGCGACTGGTGCCGGAGTTGGTACTGGAGTGGGAGCTGGTTCCGGTTCTGCTACTTTGGGAGCTGGCGCGTCGGGCTGAGGAGCAGCAGGAGCTTTGGGTTGCTTAGTTTCAGCTTCAACTTCAACCAGTTTGGTCTCAGTTGGTTGCTCTGACGGTCGGCCTAAACCCTTTTCGATAATTAAGTCGAGTGTAGCTTTGTACGCAGTCTCTAGTCGTGGGAGTGCTTCGGCTCCCCCACCTGTACTTGAACGCTTCATAGCGTCAAGAAGAGCTGACATATACTCCCTACCAATTGCCTCATCAGCGTTTATTACATTAACGGGATTACCAACTCGACTGTTGATATCGTGTTTAATGGCATCAATACGGGCACGCACATCTGTGACTGGTGTAGTTGTAGTGACTGGTTCGGGAGTTGAAGTAGGAGCGGGTGCTGGCGCAGGAGTCGGCTCAACTTCTTTGGGTGCGGGTGGTGCTGATTCTATAGGTTGTGGTGCAGGTGTTACGGGTGCCGATGCACTTACTGGAGCTACTTTTTCTTCTACAGATGACTCCATCTCTTTAATAGGAGGTGGTACTGGAGTAGGTGCTTCAGTACCGATTGTCTTTACTGGTGGCGCGTTGGTTATTACAAAGTTCGGAGTCGGACGGGTTTGTCCCAATGAGGAAGAGGTTTGAGTCTTAGGAATACTTGCCTCTTTTTGTTTGGTGGTTGTTTCACTCGCACTATCGTTCACTACTAGTGAGGATAGTTGTGGGTGCTGCTTTATTTGTTCTAGAATTTGATTCTTAATTGATGTTCTTTTTGCCTCATCACCTTCTCCAGCGTAGGTTAGAAACAGATTTCTTAAAGAATCTTTCTCACTAGGTGAAATAGCCGCTTGGCGCAGTGTAGATAACGCTTTCACGACGCCAGCCTCGCCACCAAAAATATCGGTGTCGGAGTTTTTTGCGACGTTTAAATCACCCGAAGGAGCGACGGCGTTCATATCACTATTATTGTATCACTGTGTCTACTAACAACACGTGTGTTTGTGTGAATTGTGAACTGTGAATTACTAACTTCTTTATAAACTAAATGAAGTTGTGCTGGTTGGAAGAATTTTTGGCGACAGAGCCTTAGATTAAACTAAGGTGACCGAGCCAAAATTCTGAAACCAGTGCAAATTCGTTAGTTTTAGAAGAAGGCTATCGTTTGGCGAGAATAGTTTGCTTATAGCTGTCCAAATGCTCAAGTGCAATACCAGTACCTTTAGCGACACAGAAGAGTGCTTGGTCGGCGAGTGTGGCAGATACTCCAGTTCGTCGACGAATCAGTTCTGGAAAATTACGTAGTTGCGAAGTACCGCCAGTCATAATGATTCCACTATCCATAATGTCTGAAGCGAGCTCTGGTGGAGTGTTTTGAAAAACATCCTTAATGGCCTTAATCATTTCGCGAAGTTCCTTTCCAATTGCTTGAACAACTTCGTTGGTCTTTATTTCAGTGATTCGGGGAAGGCCAGTTAGAGTATCGATACCTTTTATTTCTATCGTTAGCTCTTCTTGGACCGGCAAGGCGGAGCCAATTTTAATCTTTATATCTTCAGCAGTTTTTTCACCAATAGAAAGATTACGAGTTTTCTTTACGTGATCAATGATGGCAGCGTCGATTCTGTTTCCGGCACACTTCACTGAGTTTGAAGCTACGATTCCACCAAGCGAAATCACCGCCACGTCGATGGTTCCACCACCACAGTCCACTATCATATGTCCTTGAGGTTCGTAAATTGGTACACCTGCTCCGATAGCAGAGAGAATCGGTTCTTTAACTACGTAGGCGTTTTTAGCACCAGCCTTAATAGCCGCTTCTACCACCGCTCTCTTTTCTGTCGAGGTAACTCCAGCTGGCACAGATATCAAAACTTCTGGACGAAAAAAATTCCACCGGCCGAGCGCCTCTCGGATGAAGTGGTTTAACATTATTTCAGTGACACGGTAGTCAGCAATTACACCGTCGCGAAGTGGACGGTAGGCGTGGATGGTGTCGGGTGTACGACCAATCATTTCTTTGGCGGCGGTCCCTACCGCTAGAACTTGATTGTCATTTGATACCGCCACCACTGAGGGTTCATTTAAAACAACCCCCTGACCGGGTATGAATACTAAGACACTGGTGGTGCCTAGGTCTATACCGAGTTTAGGGGTAAATCGTGAAAGCATTACGCTAGAGTATAACAAAACTTTATCCACATTGTCTGATATAGCCTATATGCTATATTGGTATGTATGAAAACAAGTGAGACAAATAATTTAGGAAAGCGAATCGCAGACCTACGCGAAGCAGCGGGAATGACTCAGACAGAGCTAGCTCGTAAGCTCAAGACCACCCAAAGTGCTATAGCTCGTATTGAAGCGGGTAAGCAAAATATTTCGACCGACACATTAAAGAAACTCTCTCGTGCTCTGGGGCGCAATGTTTTGTCCTTGTCAGTTGGAAGTTTGAGTCTTGAAATCGTGGGAGGTAAAAAACTTCACGGTACTATTGAAACTAATACCTCTAAGAATGGCGCAGTAGGGCTTTTGTGTGCCTCACTTTTAAACAAAGGTAAAACTACGCTCCGCCGGATGCCACGCATCGAAGAGGTTCATCGCATCATCGAGGTGCTCGAATCAATCGGCACAAGTGTGGTGTGGCATGGTAGCGACATTGTTATTACTCCACCTAAAAAGCAACAACTTGAAAAAATAGACAAGGAGGCAGCGGTGAAGACCCGTAGCATCATAATGTTTATTGGTGCCCTGATGCATCGCTTTGATAAATTTTCTCTACCGCAATCTGGTGGATGCAAGCTTGGCAGTCGTACTGTCCGTCCGCACTTCTACGCTCTTGAGCACTTTGGCGTTGATATCAATACGACCGAAACCGCCTTTGAAGTGAAGGTTGCGCCACGGAAAGCTAAGACAGAGGAGCGTGAGGTAATTCTTTATGAGTCTGGGGATACTGTGACTGAGACCGCTTTGTTTGCGGCTGCTCTCACGCCAGGACGCACAGTTATCAAATACGCCACGTCTAACTATATGGTGCAGGAGGTGTGCGCCTTCTTGATGAAGGCTGGTGTATCAATAGAAGGAGTTGGTACTACTACTTTGATTGTTGATGGTCTGGCTGAGTTTGATATGAATATTGAGTACACGCTTTCTGAAGATCCAACCGATAGTATGTTCTTCTTAACTTCAGCTATTGTCACTAATTCAGCCATTACCATCACTCGTTGTCCTATCGACTTCTTGGAACTGGAACTCCTGGTATTAAAGAAGATGGGCTTTAAGTATGAGCAGAGCAAACCGTACTTGTCTGAGAACGGTTTGACCAAACTGGTGGATATTAAGACAAAGCCGTCTAAACTCATTGCTCCACCGGAGAAGGTTCACTCGCGTCCGTATCCTGGCCTCAATGCCGATAATCTTCCCTTCTTTGCGGTGATTGCCACTCAGGCTGAAGGCCAGACACTTATTCACGACTGGATGTACGAGAAGCGTGCTCTATACTTCACCGAACTCGACAAGCTGGGCGGTGACACTCTCTTGGCGGATCCACACCGTATTTATATAAATGGTCGTACACCGCTAAAGGCTGCAGAGCTTATTTCCCCACCTGCCCTTCGTCCGGCCACCATTCTCTTGATTGCAATGCTCGGTGCTGAAGGTCGCTCGGTCTTGCGTAACATCTATTCAATTAATCGTGGTTATGAAAAGTTGGTAGAGAGACTTTCGTCGCTTGGAGCCCAGATAAAATATTTGGAGGAGTTTTAGAAATTGTTAAAAATCGCGCTCTGTCCAAAAGTCGCAGAAAACTCGCTGCAAAAGCTTAGAGAATTCTGTGATTTTTTGTTAAAACTTTCAACTTTTAGCTTTACGCTTTAAACTGTCCGTATGTACGTAATCCAAGTCTCTCCGCTTTTAAAGGGTGCCAACCTAGAATCTCTAACTTATTTCTCGGGAGTGCCGTACGAGCTTGGGACTCTACTTCGTATTCCGGTCAGAAACAGTGAAGCTACCGGGATGGTGTTGTCTGTGAAGCCGGTGTCGGCAGCGCGGACCGCGGTCCGCGCTGCTACCTTCTCACTCCGTCGCCTGCCTGAGCAGACTGGCAACGCAAGCTTGTCTCCACTTCTCATTAAGACCGCCACAGCCTTGCTGGACGAAGTGCCGGCTGGTTTTGGTTCGATACTTTTTTCACTTTTGCCACCGGAAGTGCGTGATGGTAGTGAGCAATATCCTTTTGCTCCCGAAAGTACTAGTGAAAAGAGTGACGCTACCGTATCAGTGATTACTGCTGTTACAGAAGAAAGGTGGCGTACCTATAAGAGTCGGGTTCGTGAAGCTTTTGCTCACCGCGGATCCGTTCTCTTTGTTTCCCCTACCGCCAGAGCGGCTGCGAGTGCCGCCGAAAGACTGCTTCCTGGTATCAAAGATCGTGCCATTATTTTCTCACCAGCGCTGACTGCTAAAAGTTTAAGGAAGGCTTTTCAAAGTGTTACCGACCTTTCTACTTCTAAGCTGATTATCGTCACCCCAGGATACGCTTTTTTAGACCGTCACGACATCACAGACATTATTATTGATGAAAGTCGCAGTCAGCACTATCGCTCTCGTACCAGACCGTATCTTGACTATAAGGCTGCGTTGATAAAGATGGCTTCTATCGGAGGACGAAACGTTCTCTTAGGTGACCTGCTTCATAAAGCAGAAGACGAATACAAGAGAAGGACAGAAGAGTATATGACCGAAGGTGAGGAACAACTTAGAGTGGCTTTTCCAAACACGGTAAAACTATTAGTAGCAAAAGACAAAGCTACAGGAGACACTGCTTTCAAACTTATTGCTCCTGAATCAAAGGCGGCACTGACGAAAACTTTAAAAGAAAGAAAGAACGCGTTTGTGTATGCTGCCAGACGTGGGCTTGCACCGGTTGTGGCCTGTATGGACTGCGGACATATCTTTCGCTGTCCTCATTCAGGCACACCTTACTCGCTCTTTCGTACCTTCAAGGACGGTGATGAGAAGCGCTGGTTCCTTTCTTCTGTGTCGGGTCGTCGTGTGAAAGCGCCAGACAATTGTTCAGAATGTGGTTCGTGGCGACTTAAAGAGCGTGGGATTGGTATCCAATATATTGAAGAAGAATTAAAAAAGCATTTTCCACCTGAGAAGATATTTATCTTTGACCACAGTACAGCTTCGACAGCCAGGAAGGCTGCTTCTATCATTGGAGATTTCTATGAAGAAAAAGGGGCCATCCTCATCGGCACAGCAATGGCTATTCCCTATCTTGAGAAGCCAGTTTCGCTTGGCTTGGTTACTTCGCTTGATGCAGCGAGAGCCGTCCCAACTTGGCGGGTGGATGAGGATTGTCTCGCGCTCTTATTAACACTACGTGAAAATGTGGAGGAGGAATTAATTATCCAGAGTCGTAGTGAGCCGGATGAGTTAATGGATTACTTACGCAAAGGCCAGATCAGTAATTTCTTCAATGATGAACTTAAGCTACGTGAAGAGGTTGGCTATCCTCCTTTCTCACATTTGATTCACCTTACTATGAAAGGAAAAGAAGAAGCTGTGAAAATGTTGGAGAACGAAGTGAGCACACTCCTTGCGGACTTCAACTTCTCTTTCTATAGTTCACCTGATTCAACAACAGAAAGTACCACTCGCTATGCCTTGCTGCGCGTCAGTAACGAAAAGTGGCCGTGGCAGAAACTGATGGAGGTTTTGCGTAGTCTTCCACTATCGGTAAAGGTGGAGGTGAATCCAGATCGATTGGTTTAGTAACAATGTTGAGACTTCAGACATTTTCTGAGATTTAGGTTATAGTACAATTCTTTCAAAAGGTCACGTTGCATAATATATGTCAAAACTAGTTGCAGAAAACCACCAAGCTCTCCACTCAATTTCTGAATCAGTTACTGAAGAGGAATTTAAGGACGGGACGGTAAAGAAATTGATTAAAAAAATGCGGGACGCACTCCACTCATACAACGTGGATGGCTATGTTGGTGTAGCTATTGCGGCACCACAGATTGGAGTCGCGAAGCGGGTTTTTCTGGTGGAGGACCAGAGTAAAGATAGAGATGATGCTCTTCCCTTTTTGGTAGCAATTAATCCAGAAATCATAAAGTTCTCTAAAAAGACTAATGTTGTCGGTGAAGGATGTCTTTCTGTGCCAGAACGCTACGGTGCAGTGAAAAGACATAGTAACGTGACCCTTCGGGCTATGGATGAGAATGGAGAGGTGTATGAGCGAGGTGCTGGAGGTCTTTTGGCGCAGATATTTCAACACGAGTGCGATCACCTAGACGGTACTTTGTTTATTGATAGAGCCGAGCAGGTTTGGACTAAGAAAGAGGCTGATGAACTGCCACTACGTGAAGCGAATTCTTAATTATGAAATTCATTTTTTTTGGTACCCCAGATGTAGCCAAAGATACTTTAGAGTATCTAGTGGAGAAGGGGTTGCATCCACTCGCTGTAGTTACTAACCCAGATGCACCAAAAGGCAGAGGGCACATAATGACACCCACACCGGTTAAGGAATATGCTACCAACCAAGGACTACCTGTTCTCACTCCTGACTCGCTGGACGAGGAGTTTATGAAAGAGGTCAGCGCTGTAGGCGCTGACCTAGCCATTGTGGTTGCTTACGGCAAAATTTTGCCCGAGGCATTGATTAATTCCTTCCCACAAGGCGTTCTCAATATTCACTATTCACTGCTACCTCGCTGGCGCGGTGCTGCTCCGGTAGAGTATGCACTTTTAAATAACGACAAAGAAACCGGCGTCACCATCCAAAAGATGGTAAAGGAACTCGATGCTGGGGATATTGTGGCGCAACAGCAGATAACAATTGAGGAAAATGACACCACAGCAACTTTACGACCACGACTAATAAAGCTCGGAGCAGAGCTTTTATTAGAAACACTTCCCCGTTATCTCACAGGCGAAATTGTTCCGACTCCTCAAGAAGAAAGCGCAGTTACCTTAGCTCCTAAACTCAAGAAAGAGGCCGGTGAATTAAAGTTAGACGATGACTCGCAGTTAAACTGGAACAAGTATCGGGCATTTGCGGTTTGGCCTGGGACGTACTTCTTTAAGGATGGTAAAAGGTATAAAGTAACACACGCTTCATTCAAGGATGGAGTTTTTCAGATTGAGAAAGTAATTCCAGAAGGTGGTCGAGAAGTAGATTGGTCCTAGCGTCCAAACCTCATCATCTCTTTAAACCTACGTGCACCACGCTTCATTAGAGTTTCTCTCTTGCCTTGTTGACTCTGGAGCTCGTTATATAGTTCATTTCGTACATCGTCGATAGCTTTTTCGAAGCTGTCAGCAGTAGCTTCAGCGCGGTATAGTTTTCCGTTTATTTCTAGATTCACTTCAGCACGATGAATCTCCCCGCTTTGATGGTGGTTAGTAATTCTTTCAAACTCTAGTTCACATATTGCTGGTGCATCCCCGATAAACTTTTCTAGTGTATTTAACTTGTTCTCGGATATATCTTGAAGGTGATCACGGGATTCGGTGTTGGTAAATTTATAGTTGATCATTGGAAATGACATAGCTTTTTATACTTAAACTTTTAATACATCAAACACCTTCGTTGGCGAACGATGTCCGCTCACCAACTTTACCTGGCCAACGTCTGTGTTGAATTCTGAAGCTAGGATTTGCCGTAGGCGAACGTTGGCCAAGTTGCGTTCCTTTGGTTCTTTTACCTTGATACGATAAGTCGTCGGGTTTTCTTTCTCAATGATTTCTTTTCTTGAGTTAGGTGTGACGTAGACTTTAATGTACATAATTCTTTTTAAGGTAGGTAATTATGTCGTCGGACTCGTACATCTCTATCTCCTTCTTATCATCCACTAGATATGGTACTTGCCTCTTTCCTCCTCGTTCTATCAGGTCTTCGGCATGTTCTGGAACAGTGGCAATGTCTCGTAAATCAAGCGTGAGTGACTGTTCTTCAGCAAAACGAAGAACAGTCTGGCAATACGAACAATTTGGCTTGTAGTAGAGGATAAGCATAGTTACGGTGAGGCGCGCGCCTCTATTTCCTCAGTCGAGGATGGAGCATGTGCTTTAGTAATGATTAAATAAGCACCGACGAACACTATGATGAAGGAGAGACCGAGTAATGCGTAGGCATTTCTCATATACGTCTATTATATCATAAACTATTTCTGACACTTTGGACAAAAATGGGTGCCTCGGCCAGCAACTTTAGTCTTTTCTATGATGGATTTGCACCGATAGCAAGGTAATCCTTGGCGGGCAAAAACTAACAAATGGCTACTGTGTCCACCGGCCTGTCCGTCTGTGTCGGCAAAGCTTTGAAAGGTAGTGCCCCCATTTTTTATAGCCTCCTCAAGAACTTCTTTAGATGCTTTTGCCAAGCGGGCTGACTCGCTCTTCTTTAAAGTGTTGGCACGACGGTCTGGGCGTATTTTGGCCTTAAACAACGCTTCATCTACATAGATGTTACCGAGACCGGCTACGAAAGATTGGTCGAGTAGCACAGCTTTTATTAAAGCGTTCTTTTTTGCTAGTCTAGACATAAAATCTTCCGTACTGAAGTTGTCTGCAATCGGTTCTGGTCCAAACTTAAGCATTGTCGCCGAAAGTCCTTCTTCGTCGGTGAGACGCAGATAACCAAATAGTCTCATATCATTGAAGTACAGGGTGCTACCGCCAACAAAATGAATAGCGACGCGTGTGTGTCTGCCGGGAAATTTAGCTGTATCACGATGAGTGGCTGTGTGTCCTCCTCCGCCAGAGAGTCTCCCCGCTTTGTCCGTGAAAAAGAATTGGCCAGTCATCTTTAGGTGAGCCAACATAAACAAGTTTTTCTGTCCGGAGAATTTAAAGATAAGCAACTTCCCTATTCGGTCGATGTCAGATATTTTCAAACCGATTAACCTATCAGCAAAACTAGAGTCACGACTGACCGATTTCGGGTGCAGTATATCCACTGCGGAAATCTTCTTTCCTTTAAGCTTGTTCCATAACTGAACTCTAACTGTTTCTACTTCTGGTAATTCTGGCATAGCGAGGACTCGGTTCAACAATAACAACAATATTACATAGAATATATTGTTTTCGCCATCGTCTGTCGACAAAAATCGAGCAGAAATGCACAAAAGCTCACTCACCAGAGGGTTATATGGTTCTTTCCCTTCAGTGCATTTCTACTCGATTCTTGTCGACCATTGAATTGGTGATGTTATTGAACCGAGTCCTATTCAAAATGAAATCAACTTCTTACCCGTCGTTCTTGTACATACCCATGCTATCATTTATTTAATGAATGAGGACAGTGTCAATAATTTTGACTTAGAGGGAGTTACTCGCACGGTAACATACAATAAAAATGAGCGCCTTAGCCTCTTGCGGTCGCTTTCTCTGCCAGAGCGGAGTGCAGTTTTTAATAATCTCTCCCCTAAAGTACGCGAAGTAGTAATTGATTCTTTGACTTTTAATGAAGTAGTGGAGATGTTGGATCATCTTGATCCACTCCGGGTTCATCAGATTCTTTTCAAGATGAGAGACAAGAAGCGGAAGGCAAGATTTCTGTCTAGACTTAAGAGTGATCGTTTTGAAAAGACAGAATATTTTCTTCAATTTCATCCTGAAGCATCTTTAACTCTGTTTCACCTCAACTATCTCTACCTCTCTGAAGACACCACAGTTGGAGACACCGCAAATATTATTGAGAATCACCTCCGTACCACTGGAAAGATTCCTGCTATTTTGGTTTCAAAGGGTGGCAAGTTAACTGGTGAGGTGTCGCTCGGAACACTAGTGCGTGAACGAAATACAAACAAGTTAAAAAACTATGTTAGTCCAGTTAGTACTGTTGCGTATAACACTGACCGAAACAAGGTTTTGGAATTATTTCAATCTACTCCTCATGAAAAAGTAATAGTTACTGACAGTGATGGTAGCGTGCTCGGAGTCATTTATTCTGATGATGTGATTGATTTGCTAGATGCGCAGCCAGCAGCGACGCTGTACTCTTTTGCTGGAGTGGAAGCTAGTGAGAGACCTTTTGATGCCGTATTTGATAAAGTGCGTGGTCGTTATCGCTGGCTCATAATAAACCTAGGGACCTGCTTTATAGCTGGTGGTACGGTCTCTCTCTTTGGTGAAACTATTAATCAATTTGTTGCACTCGCCATTTTTATGCCAATGATTGCCGGTATGGGTGGCAACACTAGCAATCAGACTTTTGCTATTATGATACGTGGCATATCAACTGGTGAAATTTCATTAAAGAATAGCTATCCAGCTATGATGCGCGAAATGATTGCTGCAGGAATCAATGGACTACTTGTTTCTCTAATGATGGTACCAATAGCTCTATTTTTCGGACTTGATTTGATTATTGCTGTGATTGCAGGAGTAGCCATTGTGTTCAATATGATTGTCGGAGGATTTTTTGGGACATTAGTTCCTTTGGTTCTCAAGTACATTGGTAAGGACCCCGCTACTTCAGCTGGTATCTTCATTTCCACTGCCACTGACGTGATTGGCTTATTATTCTTCCTTGGACTGGCCACTATTATTTTGTTGTAATTAATCATTATGAATATTTCAAAATCAATCAAGTTTGTTATCGCTCTAGCGCTACCCCTATCGGCTGGTTTCTTTGGTTCATTGTTCACAATGTCTTCCATTGATTCTTGGTATCGCTTCTTAGAAAAGCCAACTTTTTCTCCACCTGACTTTGTCTTTGGTCCAGTATGGACTGCACTCTACATTATGATGGGTATCGCTGCTTATTTGGTTTGGAAAGATGGACTTTCAAGTGGTCGGGTGCGGATGGCTCTACTAGTCTTTCTACTGCAACTTTCCTTAAATACCTCTTGGTCTATCTTTTTCTTTGGATTACAAAGCCCTATATCAGGTCTTTATATTATAGGAGCACTGTGGACGGCAATTGTTTTGAATATCTTTTTGTTCGCCCGTGTGTCTTCAGCAGCGGCGTGGTTGTTGGTCCCCTATTTATTATGGGTTTCCTTTGCTACTTACCTAAACTACTCCATTTATATCTTGAACTAATTTATGGGGACAAAAGTTAAAAAGGTCATTAGAGTGAATGACAAAATGCAGAAAGGTTATCAATATGAACTCACTGCACCGGCTGGGAAAAATTTTGATGCAGAGTTTAAACCACAACTAACCCCTCAAGAGATGTTAGAGCTCGGAGTATTTGGTGGTGTTTATATGAGGGACTGCACAAAGGAGTATCCAGCTTCTTGGTTTAAGGGCGCCAAGTTATCGCAGCGTTCTGACAATAAGCCGGTAAAAGAACTAAATTACTTTGGCCAGAATGCTAGTCAGCCACTGCGAGTTTGGATTGAGAAGGGATGGATATATAAAGATGATCCACGAGGTTGGTTTCAGTGGTATTGTCGCTATTACATAGGACGGCGTATTGAAATAGAGGATGCACGTCAGATTAAAAGATGGAAAGCAATTAAACGTCACATTGCTCAGATACAGAAAAACTGTCGAAAGGGCGATGAGTATTGTCGCCCGCGTCAGCGTCAGGCTGTACTGCATTGGGCATACGATAGTAGGAAGTTATAAAAAAACGCCCGCCCCGAGAGTATCGGGACGAGCGGTATTGGGTTGCGCAGCCAGGGGCTACGCGGCGGTCTTGTCGTGACCGTTCGGCTGACGACCGCCGGCATGAAGAGTATGATCGGCAATAGCCGGATCGATATCTTCCTTGGCGCGGGCGGTCCTGGCTGGTGTGTCGGTCATAGTGCCGTCGGCGCCGATGCCAAGATTGAGCTGGTCGGCCGAATCGAAGATGATCCCCATCTTCGCAAAGAGCGCCCTGGCGAACTTGTCGGCCTCAGCCGAGCGCAGTGCGTTGTCGTGAACGGTTTTCCGGATTGTCCTCAGCTGGTCGACGCTAGTCGCACTGTAGATGTCGACCTGCTTGTCGAGTTCGTCGATCTTCTTGTCGAGCGTCTCGAGAACCAGCGGCACTTCAGCCGGCGGAATCAGAAGCTTCGTGGCGAGATAGATCGCCTTGTCGGAATGACCGGCATTGTCCCGCTTCCCGTCGATGTGGTTTGCTTCATACAAAATGGCGCCGCCTACCGACAGCATGGCTGCGGATGCAATCAATGTGGATCTCTGTGACATGAAAGAACTTCCTCTTTTCGACTTAAGGGACAATCCCTCAAGTTGCAGTACCTTAACCCACCTTCTCAAACTTGTCAACAGTGATATTTTGTATAAAATATCGGTCAATATTTGCACTTAGTTGCGACGCATATACAGATAGACAACGATTAGGAAGGCGAAAGTAATGGCTGACAAAAGTGGAAAGGTCACAAAACCAAACTCATTAATTACTTTAACAGCACAGTCAGCGTTACTGCCGTCAATCAGACACGGAGCAAATCCCCCTTCTCGCACCGCTGGTGGAACGAGTTGGTAAATGTATTGATAGATAGCAACAATAAGTCCAAATATAGACAAACCTATTCCGTATAGTGGGAAGTTTCTTGTATCTTGGTTTCTAAAAGCTAGTAAGACTAGCAGTGCTTGTGGGTAAATAGCAATACGCTGAAGCCAGCAGAGTGAACACGGTATAAACTTAAAGTATTCAGAATAAAGAAGTGTTAAAGCCACGGTGCCAATCGTGGTTAGTGTCACTACCGGCCACATTGCTTCTTTTACTCTGTCCTGAAAATATTTTCCTTTATATATAAAATAATCAACGTAGAGAGCGATAGTTAAGGCTCCGAGTGCTAAACCACCGACTGCTAGTACGAAATTTAGGGTTGGAAGTAGATACATATTTATAATATTACCTGTATTAATGTTGTTTGTGCAAACACAGTTCCCTAACAAAGATTACTTTTATTCTCTTATAGCAATATATCTTTTTTTCCAAGCACTTTGGAATTGTTCGATTGAGATAGAGCCGTTACCTGATTTTTCGGCAGGGTCATTGTAGTAAACCTTTCCACCCTCTACACCGGTCACAATGACGAGGTGTGGAATCGGGTTAGTAGGTTGGAAGGTGTAGTGAACTGATACCATTACTGGTCCATCAATTAAGGCTTCCTCAAGGTTAGAGAAGGCAATACTCATCGACTGGTCGGTCATATAAACCGCTTCGCCAGAGAGACCATAACTTTTCGCTAGTCCGATAAGGCCAGAATGGGACCAACCAGCGCTTGATACATAGGCGTTAGCAGCAATTCCCTCCTCCAATAAACCATCAACAGTTATTTCACCTGGTTTATAAAAATCAATTAACATCGCCAGGCTCGCTATACCACAACCTATCTTTCGCCACTCAGGTGCACTAATGTTGGTGAACTGTGAATAGAAAGGTACGGTGTGAATAGTTGCGGAGTCAGACTTTGTTGGTTTTGGCTGTTCTGGCTCTTCTTCAGGCGTCTCAACTTCTAAAGTACCAACTTCATTCTGGTCGGTAGATTCATTTTTGATTTCTTCAGTTAATTCTGTATCGTCCAAAACAACAACGCCTGTGTCTGGCATTGTCTTTTCTTCCTGTGCAAGATCCGGAGTTTCTTTCACGTAGGTAACAGTGTTTTGTGCACCATAAGCGATACCGTAAAGAGTTACGGTAGATACTGCTACTATCGTGACTACTAAAGTATGAATGTACTTCAAAGCCGTATCATTTTACTATGGACTAGCTCTTGCCTGTAAGGGATTGTTGTGTTGGAAATTTTTCTAGTCTTTCACTATCACTTTCGTGCCTATGTCAGCCCATTCATATAGTTTTTGTGCCATATCGGATGGTAAGTTTACACAGCCGTGTGAATAGCGCGAACCAAAGCTGGTATGCCAGTATGCACCATGTATCACTGCCCCACCGCTAGTGAAGTAGAGGTTCCAAGGAACACCTGGTAGATCATAATATTGGTCCGATGGTAGTCCTGGCAATGGACCTTGCATATAACGACTTGGTGTTTTTCTGAAGATAGTGAATGTACCTCGTGGAGTTGGGGTGAGCTCTAATCCGGTTGAAATATCTGTTTCCATATATAACTTCCCGTCTTCATAGGCATAAAGTCTCTGCTCCCCTCTGTCCACAGTAATCTCCTTATTGGTACTACTGGCGTGGCCACTGTCTTCAATGGTTTTCACTCCTTCGTCCAACAAAACCTCTACATAGTCAGCCGACACATACCAATCACTCGTCACTCTTTCTGGGTAGCGAAGCCACTCATCAAAAACGATTTTAAACCATGTTTCATCATCCCTAGTCACTTTACCGCCCACCTTTAGCACTATGTCATTTCTTAAATGCGATACGACCGGATAGTCAGTACCTGGGCCAGATCGCACGTTTAAACACTCACCTTCAAAGTGTGGACCACAACCATCAATTACCTCTACGTATTCGAACAATACCTTTTCGACAGGCAGTGACTCTGCTATATCGCTGGAAGTGGCAGAACCAATGATTACTACCTCCTCCTCTTGTAGAAAGGGAGAAGGCGGTGCTGTGTAGTAACTCTCTGCGTTAGATTGGCTATCATCACTGTTTGGCTTGTTATATTCAATTGTGCCAGTAAGGAACATCCAGAAACCAAACAAAACAATTATTATCAGCAACAATAAGGCTCCGGTTAGCGACCAGGTGACTCTACGGTGATGTTTTCTTGTGACATTCATATCTTTATTTAGTGTATATAAGCACAGAATCTGGTTATAGAATAATATTCACTCCCTTAAAGATTGTCTAATTAGTCGTACGCTATAATTTAATGATGAAAAACTCATCATTAGAGTTGAAGGTACAGGCTCTCAATGAGCTACAAAAACGGGTGGAGAAACTACAAACTAAATCCAAAACGAAGAACAAGGCTGGTATTGGTGATGATTTTATTAATATTAAAGTCGAGAAGTCCCAAGCAACATTCAAAAGAGTAAAAGTATCAGGAGAGCGTGACATTGGTCATGGTGAATTTTTTCTCCTCTTAGACATTACAGCTCTAAAAGAAGATGTATACATTCCCCTTTCAATTGCATCCGGAAAGAAAACCACCGGCTTTATGTATCATATTGAAGGAACAGCCGAGGGTGACATATACACCACCACCATTACAGGTAGAGGTGAAGGTATCACTAAAATTACGTTAGGGACACTGCTATATGCAAAGATTCCGTCTGGTAAGACTGCCAGTTTCCGGATGTTAATTGAAGTGAGGGGTGGGACTAGCAAAGAGTTCAAGGTGGTAATAAATCGTATTAACTACAAACTGGATCCAACTGATGCTAGGTATAAACGTTTGGATGTTGAAATCAATTCGAAGCTCTTGAAGTTTTTGTAGTATATGACAAAAGAAAAGACCCTTTGATGTTATCTCGAGGTCTTTTAGTTTGTGCTATTTAATCTACTTCTTTCCCTTTTTACCTGCCTTCTTGGCAAGCATTTCTCTTTTTGCTTCTAAGCGCTTCTTTGATTTATATGGACGCTTAGAAGTGTTCTTCTTTGGACTCAATGCAATTATTCGTGTCATGTCGAACAGTATATATTAATTTTGGTTGGTAGTTAAGGTGTTTTCTGGGAGAATGTTGAAACTTTTTATATAAAAGCAGCCCACAAACGTAGTCGTGGGACTTACGCTTATGGGCAGTCTGTAATCATCGAGGGAAACCAGCATCCTTCTGCCAGGTCCAACCTGCTGTTGCTAGTCCAGTCAGAAGTCCTCCGTTGTATAAGTCCATGCGAATCCATTTCGCAGCAGCGATGCTGTATAGAATGGCCAGACCATGAGCGATTTCCTTCTCAGGTAGGTCTGGAGAAAGAGCGATACTGTCTTGCTTCCATGCCTCCATCTCGATCAGGGTAGGAATTCGTCGCTCGGCAATAAGCTTTTGCAGATGGATTCGGGCATCTTCCACTGAAGCCTCAATTTCTTCTTCATCCATGTCGAGTATCTCTGCTGTGCTTGTGTAGCTGTGTTGTCTTACAACTACCAAAACAAGAGGATGAAGTTCAGAGGGCATCAAATGAAACATCGCCGCTATTTCTTCAGGCAAAACATGAGCCTTACCTGGATTCAGAATTGCTGTCGAAAAAACGTCACTGAGCATTATGACCTCCTAAGTCTTGTTTCGTCTGTTAGTGATACTACAATAAAAACTCAAAATGTCTAGCTCCGCGGGAAGGAATTTCTTTCATTACATGAACGGTACAGGTTGTCACGATTTTTCATACTTCAAAATCGCAGGCAACCTTTTCGAATCCTGACGGAAGTGACGCAGGTCACTTCCTCCCGCGTAGCATTAAAATCAAAGACCACACAAAGTGTGGCCTAAGATTTTATATGCTCCGCGGGCAGGATTCGAACCTGCGACCAATCGATTACACGAATCCCAATGTTTCCAAAGGGCGTGGACTATATCATCACCCACTAGGGGTGGAAGGCGCTTCCCCGGATTTCTCCGAGTACTCCCGTTAGGGATAGTCTCTGAACCTTTCCTTTGATTACTCTCCGGACTTGGCTGCTGATTGCCCACGGCTTTACGTTTGGGTTCCCAGCAGTTCACCTTCTTTTCGATCTGGATTACTCCAGAAAGCTGCCTTTGACAGTCGACCGCTCTACCGCTGAGCTACCGCGGAATATCCTTAATCTGCGGTATTAGATTAAGTACGCACATTCTACAGAAAAACTGAATTGTTTCAACTTTACCAATAGTGTATATTACGCTCTCTGGGCCCATAGTATAGTGGTAGAACGAATCCATGGCATGGATTAGGTCCGAGTTCGATTCTCGGTGGGTCCACTTAAATGAAGAATCGGTCATGCTAAAATCCGATTATGGAAGTCAAAATTGAGTCGAGTTGGAAGAAAGTTCTGAAAGAAGAATTTGAGAAAGAATACTTTAAGAATTTGTCTGCAAAAGTTCGCCAGGCTTATTTAACTGACTCTATCTTCCCTCCTCCGCCTTTAGTTTTTAATGCCTTTAACCTCTGTCCGTTCGATAAGGTGAAAGTTGTGATTATTGGGCAGGATCCATATCATGGTCGTGGACAGGCGCATGGTCTGTGTTTTTCGGTGAATGATGGTGTGGCGGTACCACCGTCTCTAAAAAATATCTATAAAGAAATAAAGAGTGACCTTGGAATTGATGTGCCTGCCTCTGGAAATCTCGAACGTTGGGCCAAGCAGGGCGTACTACTTCTTAATGCTACCTTAACTGTGAAAGAAGCGACGGCTGGCGCTCATCAAGGTTGGGGATGGGAGGAATTTACTGACGCTACCATCAAGAAAATTTCAGATGAGAAAGAGGGAGTGGTCTTTATGCTTTGGGGGCGATATGCACAGAACAAATCTGCACTTATCGATGAGTCAAAGCATTTAATATTAAAAGCACCGCACCCTTCCCCATTGTCTGCATATAGTGGTTGGTTTGGCTCCAAGCATTTCAGCCAAGCTAATACCTACCTAGAATCACACGGAAAAGAGCCGATTGATTGGTAAAAACGTCGCTCGTCCTATCTATCGCCGCAGGGACGAGGTGTTAGTCGAGCGAACCCGGCGTTTTTGCTAGCTAAGATGTCGGCCACCGCCGACGCAACTTATAAAAGTCGCATCCATCTCCGCGACAGGGTCGTCGGAGCTGACTTCGACATTGCTAGTAAAATTGACATTTAAAGATTTAATTGTTAAGTTTTGAGTTGGGTTTGTTATCTACAGAAGCAGAAAAGGAGAGCGTGATGTCATTCATGCGAGCTGCCAGATCAACTTTGTCCCACTATATGGAGATGGGAAAAATCAGAAATACTGATTCTACAATCCGTCTCAAAACTTGGTTGGAAGAGTGTGGTTACTGTGTCTTTGATGTTAGTCAAAAAAGACAACGCTCTAACAGCGACATTGTGGCTGTTCTTCCCAACGACCCAACTTCATCAGTTTGGATCTATCAAAGAAAGAGCGATGACAAGTTTGTTGTACGCGCGTTCGTAAATCACTGTGCGTATAACAATTTATACGAAACTCTTTGTCGTTCATCGTCTGAGATGGATATGAGTGACATCTCTTTGGTGCAGGGAGGAACCTTGAGTCTTCGTGAGGCCGAGAACGCTTGGTTGTCATGGCTTTCCGAAGCTTCAATGCAGAAAGCTCGAGCTCTCGAGCTTGTCTGATCAACAAGGCACGGGGCAATATGCCCCGTGCCGTTTTTTTATCTTAGGGATTAGTTGACTATAAGCACATACTCATAGTTATATAGAGTCTGACAAGGAGTACTAAAATGATCAGGACAAATAAGTCACGAGTTGTTCGGAAGTCTCCTGTGGCGGAAAAAATGGAGAGGTTGCGCCACCTGCTTGGAGAGAAAGGATACTGGGTGTTTAGAGTCAGTCCTAAACTTCGCAAAACGTCTCTCGACATAGTTGCGGTGGAAAAGGACTATCCTCCCGTTTCTTACTGGCTTTATCCAACAAAAACCGGAAGAGTCGTTGTTAGGGCATGGAGGATACGTAAAGGAGCCTCGCAGGAGTTTTACAGCAATATACGCATCCCAGATAGAGAGCGTAAAGCGCTCAAACTACTGCGTAGTTCGCCAATGCCCGAAACATCTTCTTGGCACAATTGGCTTACTAAGGACTCTAAGAAGGAGGCTGAACATCTCAAGGTTAGAATGTAATAAAAAGGCACGGGGCAGTAAACTGCCCCGTGCCAATTTTTATTTCACCTTGATTTTGATTAATTTGAATAATTAATCAAACAGGTTCCAAATCTTTTGGTCCTCTTCCCCATCTACCTTAAAGATAGCGATACCTTTGAGTCCGTACTGCTTAGCTAGATCAACTTTGTCAGCAATAGCGTCAGCGTCTGAATACCATACTAATTCTACCGGTACTTCCATCTTGGTTAGGTTGGCGAAGAGGAGTGCTTTAGCAACGGCTTCAAATCCAACTCGAGTACCGTCTGGTACTGGAAGAACGTCGAGAATTTTGAAAGGTGAATTAGGATTAAAGAAAGTGTAGCTCTTCTCACCTGCTACATTCTCTCCAGGGGTAACATCATTATCCTCTGCCCATTCCTTAGCATCCGGCAAGTTTATTGCGCCATTGCCTTTATATTCCTTATACCATTCAGGAGCAACCGTCATAGTCCATTTGCGACCATAGGTTGGTACACCGAGCATAATCTGATCAGCAGAGAAATCTTTCAGAGCGAGCTCTAATACACTTTCCACCCAGTCGACGTCAGCTACTGGTATATACGGCTCACCTTTCTTAGCGTCATTAAGAAGTAAGTCGGCACGCTGTTGGTCGTAGGTCATCAATTCAACAACGTCACAGTGTTTGGCCATTTCCTTATAGTCATTTGCATACTCAATGTTTTTAGGAACGTCTCTCCAGCGGTTTTCTGGTGGCATTCTAGCCTCTACAGTACAAGTGAGTAGCTTGCCATTGAGTCGCTCTTTTAATTCTTTTAGGAAAAGTGAGAAGTGATTCTTAGTGTCAGATAATTTCGACTCATAGTCGATATTTATTCCATCAAAGTCTCCGGCTTCTACGTAGCGCGCAATGATTTCGATATGGAGTCGACGCCACGTTGGGTTACTTAAAACTTTTTGTATTTCAGCACCATTATTCCACAGGATTGAAGGTACTACATCAACACCCTCATCTCTAGCTTTTTCAAACAGGTCTTGCCACTTATCTTCCGATAAATCAGCTTTATCTAATGGTATCCCTACTGAAGATACTTCAAAAGCAAAGGGATAAATAATATCGAGTTTATCAAGATTCTTTGAGGCACTGGCTGTTCCCATCGTGTCTTGCCAATAAGGAATCCAACCACCTACTTCTATGTCAGAGGCAGCGGACACGCTACTAATCGGAGCCATAATTGTGATAAGGGCTAGTATTGCAAATATTTTCTTCATATACCTTCAAGACGAGTCACGAGCTCTTTTCTTTCATTGACCTCCTTTGAAATAAGCTTGCTGGTTGCAAGAAATGTCTTTTTGAACCGTCCTAGTAGATGGGTGGAGGTTGAGGTGACTTGCCTTCAATAGTACAAGGATTACAGAGAATGAAAAAAGCTACATACGTTGCAGTAATGACAGCTATGCTTAGTCTGGCTCTCACTACTACAACATATGCCAACCAGAACGCTCAAGTAGAGCAAATGGTCCGGGCGTATTTCAAAGACGCGCCTGTGATGGTGAAAATTGCAAAGTGCGAATCAGGATTCAAACACTTTGATCCGAATGGACCAAATGGCTTGAATACCAACCCAGACCCACGCTCTAGTGCCAGTGGTGTGTTTCAAATCCTCCTGAAAACCCACGGTCCAAAAGCGCGACGACTCGGTTTCGATATCACCACTGTAAAGGGTCAGCTCGGATACGCTAGGCACTTGTACAAGCTCGGTGGTACCAGGGACTGGAAAGAATCCCGGCCATGCTGGAAACGAACAACATAATGTTCTTTGAACTCGACAGGGCGTCTTTGACGCCCTGTTTTTCTTTTCCTGATATACTGATCATAATATGCTTCGCACCATACTCCCTTGGATTTTAGGTTTCATTCTCCTCCTGATAATTAACGCCTACATTTCTAGTTAATCCTATGCCTAAATACATTGTTATCGAAAAGCGTGTCGGAGAAACGCCTCTTCAGGCGGTTACTGCTTATAAACAAGCGAATCCAGAGTTTCAAAATCTACCAATGTCATATGCCGGTAGACTAGACCCGATGGCTAGTGGAAAACTACTAGTGTTAGTCGGTGAGGAGTGCAAGAAGCAGGAAGAATATCACGCACTTGATAAAGAGTATGAATTTGAAGTTTTGCTCGGTAGTTCTTCTGACACTGGTGACGTACTCGGACTCATTGACTGGAAGGAGACAACAACATTTTCAGAACAGCAACTTAAAAAAACTGCTAATAGTTTAAATGGTCCACTTTCACTTCCCTATCCCAATTTTTCATCACGTACAGTTAAGGGTAAGCCTCTACATACTTGGACACTGGAGGATCGTCTTGATGAAATAGAGATTCCTAGTGCTGATACTTTTATATACAAACTTAATCTAGTTGATATGCGGGAAGAGTTAGTTGAGACTGTCTATCAGGACGCCTTACGCCGAATTGAATCTATACCACCGGTGACTGAGGATAGTAAGGCTTTGGGACGTGATTTCAGGCGCAGTGAAGTCCGGGTGGCTTGGGCAGTGTGGCTTGAGCATCATAAGGGCCAGAAGGTGCAGATTGCACGTTTCCGATGCATAGCTACCAGTGGGACCTATATGCGGTCTCTAGCAGGCGAAATAGGCCGCTTATTAGGTACTACCGGACTAGCCTACTCAATACATAGAAGCAAAATTGGGGTTTATAAAACCCTGCCCTTTAAGCTTGGATATTGGCGGAAACTTTTCGCTTAATGGCAGTTGACTCAAAGAGGGTTTTCTGGTATCTTTCTAGCCACTATGTCACAAGACAGACTAATAAAACTTGTATCGAAGGGCGACGCCAAAAATGGTGTTTCTACTGACGTGTATTACACTCGATACAACAATAAGACTAAGAAGGACCCAAGCAAGAAGCTGGCGCTGAAGAAGTATAATAAGAAGCTTCGCAAACACGTAGTTTACACTCAGAAGAAATAAAAAAACCGTCAATTTGGCGGTTTTTTTGTTTATTATCCTCTGGAACTAAAGTTGTCCCTCGTCTGCCTTGCAGTTTCTTTCCAACACTTCAAGTAGCACTTTTTGTGCAGTGGATACATTCTCTTCCTTTCCTTTCCAAGCTTCCTGTACTGGTTGCTCGATACCGCGTGAGAATGAGAAGGCCAGTTGCCATGGCAAACCACCGTTTTCTTTCTCTAGTTTTCCAATAGCATTAAAGTTGCTAGTTACCTGCTCAGGAGTTTGCCCACCAGAGAGAAATACTATTCCGGGCACTTCACTTGGAACGGCGCCTTCTAAGACACGAAGTGTAGCTTCCGCCACTTCTTCTGGGCTACTTTGCTTCTCATTCTTGTTACCAGCTAGTACCATACTAGTCTTCAAAATAACTGCCTTTAAATCAACTCGGTACTGTATTAATACTGCAAAGAGGGTCCGCAGTACCAATGAAGTTACTTCTTCCGCTTTAGCTAAATTATGTGTTCCTGCATAGATAACTTCTGGTTCAACTATCGGAACTATTCCCGCTTCTTGGCAGAGGCGAGCGTAACGTGCCAGTAGCAGACAGTTAAACTTAATGCTCTCAATGGTTGGCAAATTTTCTCCAATATTAACCACCGCTCGCCACTTAGCAGCCCGTGCACCCATTTTGAAATATTCTTCTAACCTTTCCTTTAGTCCGTCTAACCCTTCAGTCACAACTTCTCCATCGAAACCCTCAAAAGGTTTGGTGCTTTTATCGACTTTGATTATTGGAATAATTCCTTTGGCAATTAAGTAGTCAACAAAAGCCGTTCCGTCATCAGTTTGGTTACGAATGGTAGCGTCATAAAGAATGATACCAGTCACATACTTCTCGATGCCTGGTGCGGTGAAGAGTAGTTGGCGATATTTACGACGAGTGTCTGCGTCCGGAGTGGCACCGACAGCGGATAGTTGTTTATCCATCGTCGTGACACTTTGGTCGGCTGCTAATATTCCCTTCCCGGGCGACATTAGAAGTGCTGCGGTCTTATAGAGTTCTTCTGATAGCATTTAAACATTATAGCAACACGTGGGACGGCCAAGCTGTCTCACGTGTTGATACTAGTCTCTAGAACTTAGCTTCTTATCTTCCAACCAATTCTAAACAAATATGTGACGAGTAGTGCAAGTGAGGCCACTAAGCCAAAAATCACCATCGCACCAATAGCTGAATTGGCTTCACTATATCCAATCATACTGCTTCTGATGGCGTCGGCAAAATAGAAGAAAGGATTGGCGCGAGTGAGTGTAGCGGCG
This sequence comes from Candidatus Nomurabacteria bacterium, assembly GCA_020631995.1. Classification (GTDB taxonomy): domain Bacteria; phylum Patescibacteriota; class Minisyncoccia; order Phycocordibacterales; family UBA918; genus OLB19. Next base: position 140,686 of record JACKGJ010000002.1, read on the forward strand.
AGTGGTGGCAAGAAAGTGATTGAGTAGAAGATACCACCTAAGTAAGTAAGTGGGGTGATTACAAATGTGTTCAAAACTTGCAGTTGCTCAAAGCCCTCGGCCCAAAGAGCGACAATAATTCCGAGCATAGCAAATATGGCCGCTACCGCCGCTACATATATCACGAACATTACTGGATTCACTAGACTAACTGCTCCAAAGAGCACTCCAACGCCAAGGATTAAGAAAGCTACAATAAGTGCTCTTGAGACGGCACTACCAACAAATCCTAGTAACATTTCTAGATACGAGAATGGAGAAATTAAAATTTCCTCGATGCCACGGGTGAAGCGCATAAAGTATAGTGCAGATGAAGCTGAGGAAAAGGATGCGTTGATGATAGATAGCATCAAGACACCTGGGAAAACAAAGGAGATGTATGGCACACCAGCAAAGTCATCAATTCTGGTACCAATGACGCTACCGAAAATAAAGATGTAGAGAGCAGCCGAAATAACCGGTGCTACTAGAGTCTGAATAACTACACGAAATGTACGTTGCACCTCACGCCGTAGCATTGTGTATAGACCAATTCGATTAAACATAATTAATTTTGAGCCTTAATTATTTCCAAATAGGTTTGTTCGACTGACTTCCCCTCCTTCATAAATTCTTCTTTGGTACCCTCAGCCACTATCTTTCCGTGGTTAATAATGGCGATGTCATTACAAAGGTACTGAATTTCTTCAAGATAGTGCGAGGTGAGAATGATGGTCTTTCCTCGCTCGTTCATTTCTTTTAAGTATGCCCATAGATCGTGGCGTTGCTCCACATCTACGCCGGCGGTTGGCTCGTCGAGTATTAATAGCTCTGGGGTATGGATAAGTGCACGACCAAGCATAGCTCGGCGCTTAAGGCCACCAGAAAGTTTTTGAAATTTCACGTGACGATGCGCTTCAAGGTCAAAGCGTTTTATTAAATCGTCAATTCTCTGCCACCTAGTTTCTTTTGGAATACCATAGTAGCCACCCATATAGTCCATTAACTGTTCGGGTGTGGCAAAGATATCGACATTGAACTCTTGAGGAGAAAGCCCGACTTTGGTCCTCGCCTTCTTGTATTCGGTTACAACATCGGTTCCGTCTACCAATATCTGTCCTGAGGTAGGCTGAGCAATACCGGTGATGCAGTGGATAGTAGTAGATTTACCAGCACCATTTGGACCCAAAAGACCAAAAAAGCTCCCTTTTGGGATGGAGAGTGAGATGTTGTCTACTGCAACTTTGTCGCCGTATTTCTTAGTGAGGTTCTTAATTTCGAGTGCTAGAGCCGTATTTGTCATTACGGCTATGATATCACGCCCGTCAATGCTCGTCTAAAAAACCCCACGGCGCGCTGGTGCGCCGTGGGGGTTTGGGTCAGAGATTTTTCTTGACCCACTTGTCGAAACCTTCGTCGAACCTTTTCTTATCGAGTTTAGGTCCGATACCGGTGAAGTAAAGCCACTTTTTCCTTCTCATTGTCTCGACCATTAACTGAGTAAGGTCAGCGTCCCTCGGTAGTTTGGCGTGAACTTCATCGATGTTTCCTTGGGCAACGAGGTAATCGCCTTCTTCAACCCTACAGGCTCTTGGCCAGTCAATCTTGACATGGCCAATTCTCCTACCATTCACTTGAAGAATCAGGTTCGTAAATCCCCCAACTCCAGGGTTGATGAAAGGCGTCCAAAATTTGGCATACGCTCTGAAGCCGTACTCTTTCGAGTCGATTTTTACACAGATTATTTGCTTTCTCACCAAGATCTCCTTGACAGTTGTTATGCGACCTATATAATGGCACGAAAATATCTATGAGTCAAGATGAGGTGTGGTTATTAAAGGAGAAGTATGGAGGCACGGAAAGCTCCGCTTTCCGTGCCGATTTGGAGCGACTAAGAGCTGGTGAGCCACTCGCTTATTTAATAGGCCATACCCCTTTTCTTGATTGTAAGATTTATCTTGATTCTCATCCATTAATTCCTCGCACAGAGACTGAGTATTGGGTAGAGAAAGCTATTGAATCAATACTAATGGATAGTAAGTCAGACACTAAAGTACTGGATCTTTGTGCTGGTTCAGGCTGTGTGGGTGTGGTGGTGGCGAGGAACGTGCCGGATGCTCAAGTGACTTTTACTGAAATTTATTCTTCACACCTTCCTACCATCAAAAAAAATCTGGAGTCAAATCTTTCTGACTATTCTGATCGAATGGAACATTTGCAAGTATTGCAGAGTGATTTGTTTCAAAATGTTACTGGCAAGTTTGATTTTATTCTCACCAATCCTCCATACATTGATCCCGCACTTGATCGCACAGAGAATTCTGTTAAAAGACACGAGCCTCACTTAGCACTTTACGGTGGCGAAAGTGGATTTGCTATTATTACTGACATTATTAAAGAAGCCCCCGGGTATTTAAATAACGCTGGTCAGCTTTGGATTGAGCACGAACCTGAGCAGGTAGAGGCTATTCATTCCCTTGCTTCGGCCTATGACTTTTTAGTCGTTACCCACAAGGATCAGTACGGTGTAGAGAGGTTTTCAGTGCTAACATTAAGCCAGACAAAGTAGTGTCGCTAGAGTCGAATGTCTGAAGATTTCAATAAGGGAGAAAGTCAATGAATATCGAAGACGATGCAGGTAATGTCATAGTGGTGAGGCCAGGCGCCTTCATCGCTTTGCCAAATCAGAATAAGGAAGATGAACACAAAAACGGCCCAAGAGTAATGCATTGCGATATACCTCCCTTGGCCGAGGTTGAAGACTTTCATCTTGATTTGGAGTAGATCGGATGAGGTCAAAAGGCGCACCGCCAGTGCGCCTTTTCCTTTTATTGCTTAACAAAGTTATGTCATAATATACAGATGCAACCGATGGTCCCCCTACTGGCTGAACTATTTTTTTACCTTGCTTTGCCTATAGTAGTGGTTTATACATTCATCTTTGGTTACCACTGGTATAGCTATGGTACTCAAAAAAGTCACTCCTCTCTCGCTATTATTATTTTTCTAGTAGGTGCGGGATTATTGCTCGGAGTAATGTTCCTCACTCTTCAATATGTTGGTTGATAAAATAAACTTAGAATCTGGAGAGGAGGTGTTGGCAATGTCTCGTCGACATAAATTTTTAATATTTTTGGAATGTTTCAGTTTGTTACTTGTGGCTGTGTTACCACCCGTGCTGTACTTTTTTGTCATACAAAGTACTGAGATATTCATTTTTGATATAGATGCATACTTCCCTTTAATGGTTTATCTATACTGTGTCTGGTTGTTGGGAATTTGGATAGCCCTTTTTGTTGCTTGGACCGACTACTATCTAGATATTCTAGTCATAACGAACCATAGACTGATAATGACTAACCAAAAAGGCTTCTGGCGTCGTAGTATATCTAGTTTCCGTTTGGAGCGTCTTCAGGAAGTGAATGTTGAAATCGACGGTCTACTCTCCACCTTGCTTGATTTTGGTACTCTGCGTGCAGAGACAGCCGGGCATAGTGATGAGGATATTCATATGAATAATCTCCCCGACCCCAAAGGCCTTAAGGCGATAATAATGGACGCCGCTTTGAAGCACGGTGCTGCGATGCGACCGACAACTTAATACAAAAACAGCCCGCCGAAACGGACTGTGTTGGGTCTGGTCGAAGCTCACATCTGATGATACTGCAGAACGGCTTCCGTGTTGGCTTGCAGCACCCTTCCGCCGACGAGTACACTCAGAAAAATGAGAAAAAATGCATCTTCAACTGAAAACATGAATGCGATGCAAGTGACATCCATAAGAATGCCGAGGAAGAGAAGAAAAGCGATAGTACGCATCCTACTTTTCTCCAACTCTGTCTGCAGGATAATGGCCGTCGTGTCACGGCTGATCATTATCAAGCGATAGCCGATGAAGGCAAGGTGAGGAATCATCCACATCATACCTGCCCAAATGAGGACAAATGGCCATCCAAAAAGTGGCGAGTCTATAATTACTTTGGCTGAATCCCAGTTCAGATAGATGTAGCTGGGCCAAGCGCACTGGAAAGCCGCTGCAACCAAGTACAATGTACCCATCCGGCCAAGGCTGATAAAGTGGCCGCGAGAGCCACGTTTTTCTATCAGGATTGAAATTGGATTATAGTGCGCTGGCACCATCTCTCAGTCTCCTTTAAAGTTAAGAACTTTCGTTAGAATAAAAACACAGATGACTCTCTGTGTCAAATTCCGTTATTTTTGCATTGTCATTTCACTCCTTTTCCCATACAATCATATGAATTATGGCTGAAAAACTATCTACTGAACCATATAAGGGTGTGCGTGATTTTTATCCAGAGGATATGGCTGTACAGCGTCATATTTTTGATACCTGGAGTCACACTGCTGAGTCATTTGGCTTTGAGCGTTATGATGCATCAGTTCTTGAGCCTTCTGAGTTATATAAAAGTAAGGGGGTAGAAAATGAAGAGTTGGTTAACGACCAAACTTATACTTTTACTGACCGTGGTGACCGCGAGGTTACACTCCGTCCAGAAATGACCCCTACAGTCGCTCGAATGATCGCTGGACGTCATAAGGAGCTACCTTTTCCAGCGCGTTGGTATTCCATTCCAAATTTGTTTCGTTATGAACGCTCCCAACGTGGACGAGTTCGTGAACACTGGCAACTAAACTGCGATCTTTTTGGTGCTGAAGATCAATTGGCGGCTGATGTAGAGATGATTGCTTTGGCGTATCAGTCACTCATCAACTTTGGTGCTACTGAAGAAATGTTTTCAATCCGAGTGAATGACCGGCGTGAAATGAAAGAGTTTTATTACTCCCTTGGCGTCATTGATGAAGAAAGTATTACGCAAGTGACTCGCCTCAATGACCGCTTCCACAAGATCGAACGTGCAGAATATATGGAGGAATTGCGTCAGATAGTACCTGGAGCAGCAGAAGCAATCTTAGAATTTGTTGAGAAGAGCGAGCAGACAGAAAATGCTGTGACTAAGGCCCTGAACGCCATCGGTATTAATAATGTGCAAATTGACCGCTCCCTAGCTCGTGGCTTCGATTACTACACTGGTACTATTTTTGAAATCTTTGATAATGACCCAAAGAACAATCGTTCAATGCTTGGCGGTGGCCGCTATGACGACCTTACATTCCTCTTTGGTGACGAGCGTATTGGTGGAGTAGGATTTGGAATGGGTGACGTTACTATGAGGGACTTTTTGGAAACTCACGATCTGCTCCCAAACCTGAAGGCTAGTGCTTCACTCATCGTAGTACCGACCGACACAAAGTTTAATCTTGATGGTGAGAAGGTAGCGATGGCTTTTAGAGCATCTGGGGTTTCCACACTGGTTGATATCTCTAATCGTAAGCTAGGAAAGAAAGTCACAAATGCAGCTCATTCTGGAGCCGGGTATCTTCTAGTTGTTGGCGAAGATGAGATTGCTCGTGATGAATTTGTCCTTAAAAATTTGGCTGATGGCACTGAAATTTCCGGTTCGCTGACCGACCTAGCTAAACAGATTGCTTCTTAACCTTCATTCCTTGTGCGATACATTGTATTTGACCTTGAAACTCAAAATATTTTTTCTGATATAGGTGGAAATGATCCAGCAAATTTGGATATTTCTGTGGCTGGCTTTTATGACAGCGGTACTGATGAGTATTCGGCTTTTTCCATAGACGACTTATCTTCGGCCTGGCCAATAATCGAAGGTGCAGATGCATTGGTTGGGTACAACAGCAATCACTTCGATATACCCCTTTTAAATAAATATTATCCAGGCGACCTTACATCAATAAAGAGTATTGATATATTAGAGTCAATTCGTGAGTCACTTGGACGTCGTCTACGCCTCGACAGCGTCGCGCAGGCGACTATCGGAGCCAAGAAGTCCGCTGATGGTCTGCAGGCGGTGAGGTGGTGGCGTGAGGGTAAGGTGGAAGAGGTTAAAAAGTATTGTCTCCAAGATGTGAAGGTGACAAAGAAGGTTTTTGATTATGCTTTAGAGCACGGCCACGTAAAGTTTAAAGATGGAAGAATGAAGAGGGATATTCCGATTGATACTTCGGGATGGATGACTAAGGAAAATACTGGAATCACTCATACCTTGCCCTTTTGACAAAGGTGGGATTATGTAGTATATTCCACAAAGCAATCGTACAAACAACGAGGGAATAAAATGGTGACAATTCTGACTTTACTCGCACTCATCTCGGTGGCTGTAGGCGTTTTCTGCACCAGGGATGAGCACGATTACGGCATTTCGTTGATGGGATGGACTTTGGTCTTTGGGTTCTCAACAGTGCTCCACATAGGTATCGAGCCATCTGATGCAAGTAGTTTCTATTTTCATCACGAATTCTTCGAAAAGGTCACTATGGCAACTGGCGTCATCGCGTTTATCGCTATGTTGGTACTCAGCTTACTGGTTACAGCGAACACCAATCGAGACCGGAAAGAACAGGAGTGTTTGAAAGAGGATTTAAAGCGTTTAAGAGAAGCACAAAGGGCAACAAAGGACGCTCTAGGAAACCGAAGACCTGTCATTATAGACGTAAAAAGAAATCCCTGAAATGATTTCACCTCCACAACAACGCCGCTCTCTCCTGAGCGGCGTTTCTTATTACCCAAAATATACAAAGGCCACGACAACCGTAGCTAAAGCGAGACGATACCAAATGAATGGCCATAGTGTATGGCGACGGACGAAAGAGAGCATAAAGTGAATTGCAAACAGTCCAGCTAAGAAAGCAATAACTGCCGCTAGAAATAAATCACTCCAAGGTACGTTACTACCCGACACCATTAAATCTAAAAGTTTTTTGAGGCCACTCCCAAGAATGACTGGTATGGCTAAAAGGAATGAAAAACGGGCTGCTTCACTACGGGAGAGTCCAAGTAGCATACCGCCAGCAATCGAAGCGCCACTGCGAGACATTCCTGGAATTAGTGCTAGACATTGGAAGAAGCCTATGAGCAAACCTTTTCGTAAGGTCATTTTGTCATCCCTGTTTCTGGCAAAGTATTTCCATTCCGCTATCATAAATAGAAGTGAACCGGCAACCAATACTCCAGCCACCAGTAGTGGACTACGAAATATTGTTTCCATATACGATTCAAGGAGTAGTCCGAAGATGATCGCCGGTATCGTACCTATTAATATCGCGTAGGCCAAAGTAATTTCCTTCTCATTAACTGGCAGTCTGGACAACTGGCGTAGTACGGCATTTGCCATATCGTAAATATCTCGACGGAAATAGATAATAACCGCCAATACGGTAGCGAGTTGCAATACAGCATCAAAAGCCAAGTCATTTTCTCCGGTCCCGAAGACTGAGTGTAGGAGGACTAGGTGTCCTGTTGAGGAAACTGGCAAAAACTCTGTTAGTCCTTGAATTATTCCAAACCAGATGTTGCTTAGGGTATCCATATAATTTACTAATTCTAACATGATATAATTGGTAAAATCCCTAACAGAATAAGTAGTTTGAATATTAATTATGAGCGAAACAAATAGAGGAGATAACACCCCATCAGTGCAGCCAAGAGGAACAGGAATGGCAATACCAGCAGCAATTATTGTTGGTTTTGCCTTGATTGCTATATCTATTTATCTTTCTGGTGGCAAAGAAGTTGCTAACACAAACGTTAATCAGAACGAACAAGTAGAAAATAAAGGTGATATTGCTAATATCACTCCGGTAAACGAAAATGACCACATTCGTGGTAATCCAAACGCACCATTGGTGATTGTTGAGTATTCAGACTTCGATTGTCCTTTCTGTAAGACTTTCCATACTACAATGCAGCAGATAATGGATGAATATGGCCCGACCGGAGAAGTGGCCTGGGTTTATCGTCACTTACCCCTAACTTCCCTTCACCCAAGTGCAGCACATATCGCCGAAGCCTCCGAATGTGTGGCCGAGCTTGGTGGTAGTGAAGCTTTCTGGAAGTTTGCTGATATGGTTTTTGGTGAGCGCGGAGTGAACGATCTAACTAATATTGCTCTCTTGCCGGAGTTTGCTGTTAGCGCTGGTGTATCAGAGACTGACTACAAGGCTTGTATGGATAGTGCTAGGAATCGACCATTGATTGAAGAAGATGTTGCTAATGCAATATCCATTGGAGCAAGAGGTACTCCACATTCAATAGTGATAGCTGGAGACCAAATGATGGTCATTAATGGAGCACAGCCTTATGATCAAGTGAAGCTTTTGGTGGATGGATTATTGCGATAAGCAACAAATCATTCTCCTAGCAGTGAAAAGACGTCCGCAAGCCAAAGTTTGCGGGCGTCTTTTATAATAACCTCTCACTAATTCGTCAAGAATTTTGTGCCAGATACAATTTCCTTGGCTACCCGAATCACTTCCAGTTTCAGGTCCTCTACCTCCTCTTTTTCTACCTTGAAACCATATTCCACAATCTCCCCTGTTTTGTCCTTGGGCTCTACGAAAGAAAGTACAAATTCAACATCTGTGCTTACCTCTGCTCCATAGAGTTCTATGAGTAGGGCGTAGAATACGAGTTGGCGTTTATAGTTACCATTTGAATTTTTAGTATTGCCTTCAACTTCGTTTCGACTCTTGGGCTTGCCGGTTTTGTAGTCATATACGCGGATGATTCGTCCATCAGTGTCGTGATCTACCCTATCAATCTTTCCAGTCAGTGGAACTTCTGGTAAGTCAGCGTCGCTATTTTCGAGCACTGTACGCACTGAAAACTCAGAACGTGGGTTATTACCTAAACTACTCTTAAGGTGTGGTACGTAGGCCGTGAGAGCCGTCAGGCACTGTTCGTGAATGGTTGGTAGCTCGCGGACACCAAAGGGAAACTTCTCAAGAGCTGTTTTTATCATAGTGTTAAGCTCGGTTGGGTTTGGCCAAGCTTGGCTTTGGGCAAAAGTTGCGACTATGCGGTCTAGTACTTCGTGTACTGCGTTACCTTTCATTAAGGATAAACTCTGGGGTTGAGGACGACGCAAGAGGTTTTCGTAGAAATACTTTAGTGGGTCCTCAAGATAATTATTTAGGTGTGTGACTGACAGTCCACGCGCCAAAAACAGCTGTTTAATAATATGAGGTTCAAGTTTAAAAGGACGATAGTTCGTACTAAGTAGGGATTCGGGTTTGAACCCTTCTTCCTCCTGTTCCGTATCAATAGTTTTAACAATATTCTCGGGCAATTGATATATGAATCGCGATGGCTCACAAACTTTTCCGGAAGCTGTATTTAGTGAGGAAGAAATAAACAGGTTTTCTTTTGCTCTCGTCATTGCGACGTAAAAAAGTCTCTTTTCGTCGTCTTCACTGTCAGCGCCACTTAATCTTTCTGCATACAGAGGCAGTTTAAAATAATCTCTCTGGTCGCTACCTCCGAAAGCTTTGTCAGTCGCTCGAGGCATAAAGACAGTATGAAACTCTAGACCTTTGGCCTTATGTGCGGTCATTACTTGTACAGCAGTTTGGTCTGCGTCTATGAATGGTGCTGTTAGAGGTAGGCTATGAGTACGGCGGTAACGAAGTTGTCTAGAAACCTCGCTTAAAGTGGTGGCCTGCTTTTCTATCACCATTGCCTCCACGTCATCATAAAAACGTCTGACTACTCTGGCTGCTTCAATTGGATCTTGCTTTAGTACCTCTTCAAGCAGACCACTTTCTTCAAGCAGTGTGTGCAAAATTAGGTGTGGAGCAGTAGTGGCTTGAAGACGTCGGGCATTTTCGAGTACTTTCGAGACATTTAGTACTACTTCGGGGTCAGTAACAGAAATATCTTGTAATATTTCTTCGCTTTCAATGATTTTATAAAGTGGTCGGGAGTATGACCTATTAGATAAAATAAGTGCTAAGTCGCCACTTTTTATACCCCACCAGCTACCAAGGAGTGTCTCAAATAAAGGAGTTTCATCCCCTGGAGAGAGTACAGCGAGCATTATGCTTTCTAGAGCTAGTGTTATTGGATGATCCAGAATATCGCTGTCAGCTGAAGCGTTAGCGTCGATATTAAAGCGTCGCAGGATTCCAGCAAAATGTTCAACATCACGGTTGTAACGCACAATAACAGCTATCTCTTCGAGTGGCACTCCAGCATCTATGCTTGCCTTTACTTCCCTTACTAACCACTCACTCTCAACTGCCTCATGAGAGAAGTGCCTACACTCTTGCTTCCCCGGACTTTTAAATTTTCTCCCAGCCTTTAGGGGTATGCGAAGTTTAGCGAGGTCAGGGTCTTCACTTTTAACTAACTCGTGTGATGCGTCGAGGATGTTTTGGGTTGAGCGATAGTTTTCTTCAAGCGAAATAACTTTAGTGCCAGGAAAACGGTCTTCGAAGTATAAGAAATTGTGTAGCGAGGCACCTTGAAAGCGATAAATCGCCTGCTTCTCATCCCCCACCACAAAAATATTTGGATTATTGTGGAAGTCAGCTAGAAGCTCCAAGGTTTTATTTTGCGCCTCGTTCACATCTTGATGTTCATCGGCCAAGATGTATTGATAGGTTTCTTGGAGGTCGCGAAGCATATCCTCGTTATTTTCGAGTGCCTTGACCGTCTCGACAATCATATCGTCAAAGTCATAAAGGCGACGCTCACGAAGCACTTGTTGGTACAAACGATACACAAGGAGTAGTTCTTTGTGCTTATTTATACGCTTCTCTTCCTTGGCGTAGTCTCCCCTTACCTTTCCCTTATGTGCTCCCTTCTCATGAAATTTTGGAGAATTCTCTAGTGCAGTCTCGGCTGTGGCAATGAGTTCCGCGAAGCGGTCTGGAGTGATGTACTCCTTTTTGAGGTCAGTAATGGCACCAGGGATTTTTTTGACGTAGTACAGTGGGTCACCATTTGGACGAAGTTCTTTAAATCCACCATCATTGATGATGTCCTCGATAATGGAAAACTTTTCAATTTCACTAGCTGGGCGCCCACCGATGATATTTGGATAGCTGTCTGGATATTTACGAATTAACTCTCCAGCAAAACTATGGAAGGTGTGCACTGCTACTTTATAGGCAGTGTCGCCTATATAGCGACGCAGGCGCTCACGCATCGCGTGAGCGCCCGCGTCAGTAAAGGTCAGAGCTAGGATGTTCTCAGGCTTTGTGTCGGTCTGAAGAAGTACATTAGCAATTCGTAGTGCTAATATCTGGGTCTTTCCTGTGCCTGGTCCGGCAATAACCATCACTGGACCATCAATGGTGTCTACGGCACTTTTTTGCGCTGTATTTAGTGAGGTGTATGCCTCTTTAAAGGCCTTCTGGTCTAACGGAGCTTTCATAAGGTATGTGCAGTATAGCAAATACCTGACTATTCTCTATTTAGCCAAGTAATAAGTATTGGATATACCAAACTCCGATACCAGCAATGTACCCGAGAGCTGCGGGAATGGCTGCAATTTTTAAGTACTTAGTAAAACTCAGTTCTTTAACCATACCCATAGCCACTACCCCGGCGGCAGAACCAATTACAAGCATTGATCCGCCTGTTCCGACACAAATAGCTAACAATATCCAGAGATGAGGGTCGGTGGTCTGTAAAATATCAATGGCTGCGGCAGTGAGTGGGATGTTATCAAGGATAGCTGAAAATGCTCCTAACAATACGCTACCAGCAACAAGACGTGACATTGCTGGATCCTCACCAAAGAGGCTGGCGGAAATGAAATCTAGAACACCCAAGAAACCAAGAGCTCCCACCGCAAATAGAATTCCGATAAAGAATAGAAGACTAGTTATATCAAGCTTACCTAAAAGCTTTTCTATCTCCATCGACATATGTGAGTCACGGTGCTTGGCGTTGTTGCTAAACCAACCGATAGTTAGGCCAACTAATCCAACTCCAAGCAAGAGTCCCATAAATGGAGGTAAACCAATAAGGTGAGCCAGTGGTGGCAGTACGAATGAAGCGAAGGACATACTTATGACTACCTTATCGGAGCGTGAAAGTATGACTTGTTCAGAAGGTGCTGGAGTTTCATCACCACTATCCTTTTTAAGCTGTCTAACGAACAACAGCATACTAACTAATAAAATGGCCAATGAGGGAAGGAAAGCCCATAGAATAATATCTAAGGCTGAGAATTTACCTGCCAACCAGAGCATAATAGTGGTCACGTCACCGACTGGAGAAAATGCTCCTCCAGCATTTGCTGCCACCACAATCATACCGGCCATTACTAGCAGGTTGTGCCCCTTAAAGAAGCGACGCGCAATCTGCACCATTACAATAGTAGTGGTGAGGTTGTCTAGGATGGCTGATAGGAAAAAGGTTAGTGTGCCAATCAAGATGAGTTGTGCTCCATCCTTTAGTCCTAAGCTAAACAGCTTGGCTCGTAAAAGATCAAAAAAGCGATAATGTACTAGAATTTCAACCAGTGTCATTGCCGCTAAGAGAAATACGACCAAAGAGAAGGTCTCTGCAGAAATAATATGCAAGGCCTCTTCTATAGCGTGACTGTCAGGGCTAGTAAAAGCAATAAGTGCCCACAATACTGCTGCGAGTGCAGTGGCAGTGATAGACTTATTAACTTTCCAATAATGCTCTAGCGTAATCAGGACGTATCCGACCACGAAAATAATACTTGCGATAAGGGCCATAAAGGGGCATCAAATAAAATGCGTTAATAAGACGCCACATACTACTAGAGCAAGAAACCATGTCAAATACCTTTTAAAGGTAGGTTTCTAGGAGAGCAGACAAATAAAAACGCCCGCGAACCAATTCGAAAATAACTAATCAAATTGGCTTACAGGAGTTCTTGGTGCTCAAGATAAGCGATTCCAGTTTGTGAGCGTGCCTTAAGGGTTGGCAGTAGACGTCGAGCACTGTTGGCTCTAAGCATCGATTTTGCTTCCTCTGGCGTTACAAATCGGACCTCTAATAGTTGCGGCGGAAGTTGGATTTTGTTCACCATTTCTTCTGTGAAGACACCACCATCAAAGATAAACATTACATATTCGTCGGATAATCCGCGATAATCGATGCTCAGTAACCTCGGGTGGGTGGTCAAATCAACACCAAGCTCTGCACGCATTTCACGTATGAATGCATTACTTGGTGCTTCACCGATTTCAACATACCCGCCTGGAAAGATCCAACCTTCCTTATGAGAAGGTTTAACTATCAAGACACGTCCGTTTTCGTCGGTTATCAGACCTGCAACAACAATTTCTTTACTTGCTTGTTGATTGTTCACGTTGGCGAGTATACCACCAAGTTATTGGGTTGGGAATATGTCTAAAATGGATAGGTGGATACTCTGAATAAGAGAAAAATAGCAAAAAGACCAGCCAAAGGCCGGTCTTTTTGTGTTTCGTTAGTATGACTTTAGTCTCCTTGCCTTATCGTGTTGTCTGATCTTCTCTAGAGCCTTTGCTTCAATCTGACGAATACGTTCACGAGTAACTCCAAACTCAGCTCCTACCTCTTCAAGGGTGTGATAAGTGCCATCAATTAGTCCATGACGCATTTCGAGAATCTTTCGCTCTTTCTCGGAAAGAGTGTCTAAGATTTCTAGGATTTGGTCAGTTAAAATACTGTGAGACACTTCTTGGTCAGGAGAAGTAATTTTGTCGTCGGCGATAAAGTCGGAGAGTCTTGAGCGGTCATCGTCATCTCCCACTGGAAGCTCAAGCGAGATAGTATCCTGACTAATCTTTTCAATCTGATAGATTTTCTCTACCTCTACTCCCATCTCAGTAGCGATTTCCTCAGGCATAGGATCACGACCAAAGTCTTGCGCTAAACGGCGAGAGACCTGCTTGTACTTGGCCATAGTTTCAACCATATGTACTGGAATACGAATGGTACGAGATTGGTCTGCGAGCGCACGAGTAATAGCCTGACGAATCCACCAAGTAGCGTAGGTAGAAAACTTAAAGCCCTTAGTGAAGTCGAATTTATCAACTGCCTTAAATAGTCCTAAGTTCCCTTCTTGAATAAGGTCAAGTAGAGTCAGGTCAGGAGAGCGTCCAACGTATTTTTTAGCAATAGATACCACTAGACGGAGGTTTGCTCTAGCTAGTAGGTTTCTAGCCTCTTCGTCTCCATCTAAAATACGCTTAGCTAGAGTGCGCTCCTCCATCGCGGTCAAAAGTGGATACTGACCGATTTCACGCAGGTACATCTGAATAGAGTCATAGCCACTTTCATGACGACGATAAGCGTTTTTCTGAGCCAACAGCTCCGCGCTTGAGTCACCAGAAAGTAACCCACCGCTTTGGAGGACATCTATGTTGGCAATTTGAAAACGATCGTAGAGTTCCTCTAGGAAACTTACATCTTTTTCAATGGTAGGAAATAGCTTCAATATGTCATCGTAGGTAACATATCCACGATCACGTCCAAGTTTCAGTAAGTCCCCTGCCTTCGATTCCTTCTCTCTCATCAGCTTATTGGGCTTGACGAGCTTTTTAGGTTTTACTTTCTTCTCTTTCTTACTAGGAGTAGCTTTTGGTTTAGCTTTCTTGGTAATTTTAGTCTTACCTTTAGCTGTTGTTTTTTTGGCAGGTTTTTTATTTGATGCCTTAGCTACCTTTTTAGGAGCTTTTTTGGCCACTTTTTTAACTGCCCGTTTGGCGACTTTTTTGGTCGCTTTTTTAACTTTCTTTGGTGCTATTTTTTTCTTCGCAACCATACGGTGGCACAACTATATCTTATCTACACTCACTGTCAACATAACGGTGTTGACAGCCTTAGGTTGGTAGTCTTTTCTTTAAGACATCTATTTCCTTGAGTTTCGCTTCTGCATCCTCAGCTCTACCTTCGGTCTCAGCTAATAACATCGCTTCTTTTAATAAAAGAATTTTTTCTTTAGTGAAAAGCTCGTTCAACTGTTGGAGCTTGTGCTCCCAATCCTCTCTGACTGTACGTTGGCGAGATTCACTTATATAACTCTCAAGTGTAAAGAAAAGTTGGCTTTTAACATCGTTGGATAATGACTCACGTACCTCACTAGGAGTTTGTCCGACAATTTCAATAAAGCGTTCAGATAGCATTTGTCCCTCACTTGGTTCCAAAAGTTCTTCAATTACTGATAAAAAGGCAAGAACATTTTCTTTTCGGCTGGAGGTTGGCATCACTTTTTCAACTATTTGTTCGGCTTCTCGGATTCTGTCTTTGGCTCGTTCCTTTTCCTTGTTTGCCTCAAGTCGTGCGACATCGAGGCGTACTGACTCTGCATTTATGTCTAATCTTTCTGCAATTAGATTAGCAAAGTGGTCTCTGTCGATATGGCTTTCAATTAGTAGGAGATATGGTAACACTTCATCGCTGACTCGCATCTTAAATTTCCTTTCGTCAGGCGACTCCTCTTTTAGTAGATTAAGAAGAAATTCGATTACGTGGGTTGCTTCCTTGATATCTTTCTTCAAAAGATTTGGGTCTTCGGCTACTAGATCGGCTGGATCTTTTCCGCCATGAAGTCTCGCCACCTTGAGGTCAATTCCTCGGGCGAGCATAAGTTCGGCTGCGCGCTTCACTGCTGCTACTCCAGCCCGGTCAGCGTCGAGCGCTAGCACCACACGATTAGAGAGGCGCTGCAAGAGTGATGTATGTTCAGGAGTGAGAGCGGTGCCAGAGACAGCCACGGCGTTTTTGTACCCTGCCTGGTGTGATAACACCACATCAAACTGTCCTTCGACAATTAGCGAGAAGTCCAGTTTATGAATTCCATGCTTTGCTTTGTCGTATCCGAACAATGCTTCAGATTTATTAAAGAGCATTGTCTCTGGAGAGTTCACATACTTTGGTGCTTCACTATCTTTACTCAACACACGTCCAGAGAAACCAATCACTCTGCCACTACTGTCCATTATCGGAAACATTATACGATCACGAAATACATCATATGGTTGTTTACCTTGGTCAGCCTGCTTCACCAGTCCGGCCTGAAGCATCAAGCTGTCTGCATATCCTTTGGCAGCTAAATGCTCTTTGAGTTGACGCCAGTCATTAGGAGCGTACCCAATCCGCCACTTAGAAATAGTATCGTCGTGCACTTCGCGCTTTTTTAAGTACTCTAGTGCGTCACCAGATTGCACCAAGGTCATTTCAAAAAACTTGGTAGCGTCATCAAGTATTTGGTAGAGAGTGTCGCGTAAATCACGCTTCTTTGGGTCTTCTGGGACTAGTTCCACTCCGGCTTTATCAGCCAAAATTTTCAAGGCACCTTTGAAGTCCACGCCTTCCATTTTCTCTACGAAAGTGAACATGTCACCGCCTTGTGACGAAGAGAAGCAGTAGTACATACCACGGTCGGGGGACACGTAGAAAGACGGTGTTTTCTCGGCAGTGAAGGGAGACTTGCCCTTAAAGTTTTTCCCAGCTTTGTGTAGCTCGACGTAGGGCGATATTACATCGATTATTGATAGCTTTTCTTTTATTCTCTGCACCGAATCTGTAGCCATAATTGCCTCTATTTTAACCCGCAAAACTATACTTGACTAATGTGATTAAATATGCTTTTATTTAAACAAATACGCAGCACAACCAGGAGAGACCTATGACCATGTTCATTCAAATTTTTGTTGCAATTTGGACGATGTGTTCGATCATTGTGGCGGTCACACTTGTCACAATGATTGTCAGCGATAACTCGGCAGAGAAGAAAGCTTTATTCTCTACTTCGAAGCAAAGCCTATTTTCAGCGCTGGGTTTCATTCTGACGGTGGCACTCGGCCCCGTCTTTATGGGGTTTGCACACGGTAGATTCATCGTCCTTGTCAACGGTGAAAAGTAAGTTAAACATTCAAACACCGAATCCCGGAAACCCTAGCGGTTGCCGGGGTTTCTTTTGATAAAACAGTAAGTCATAATTACATTAGAGATTCAATGAAGCTGTGGGAGGAAAATCATGAAAGGATTCAATTGGTGGCTTATAAAGTTACCTAGAATATTAATTACGATGATCATGTTGGTCGCTCCTATCTTGAGTATCTTGCTGTTTGCAGGAAACTCACCTTGGAGAATCTTCTATTGACTCGTACGTGTTCATTTTGAACTGCACGAAAAAGACCGGCGCTTTCGCGCCGGCCTTTTCTTGTTCGCTTTACTCGTTCACTGTGTTTTCCTTCTCCTATTGCTCACTCGATACAGCACGAATCATATCGTACTTCTTTGAGCCCTTGAAGCCAGAACCAGCTGGGATGAGGCGTCCGATGATGACGTTCTCCATAAGCCCTGCTAGATTGTCCTGACTTCCCTTTACAGCAGCGTTAATCAAGATACGAGTAGTATTTTGGAACGATGCAGCTGATAGGAAGCTCTTACGAGACAGTGATGTCTCAGTAATTCCGAGGATGAGTCGTTCAGACTTCGCTGGTTCTTTGCCATCAGCCTTCATTTTCTTGTTAGCTTCAACAAAGATCCATTCCTCCACCACTTCTCCAATGGTGAAGTGTGTATCCCCGGCGTCGATTATCTTCACACGACTCATCATCTGCTTAACGATAAGCTCGATGTGCTTACGTGCGATGGTCACACCCTGAAGTTCGTAAATCTTGTTAACTTCAGAAATGATGTAGTCCTGAGTCAATTCACGATTACCAAATTTAAATAGTTCAGGTAGGTGAGCTGAACCGTCGGTCATAAGTTGACCACCAGTTACATTATCTCCTACTGATACAGTAACCATACGACGGTAATTTACTTCATACTCTAGGTTGTCAGAGGTCTTCTTAGCGTATTTAGCACCCTTAACTGGGGTAACTACGATAACCTTCTCCTTACCTTCACGACGGATTTCAGTAACGATACCATCGGTCTTAGAAACGATAGCAGGAATCTTCGGCTGACGTTTTTCAAATACTTCTTCTACACGAGGAAGACCTTGTGTTACGTCTCCTCCGACTGACGCAGCTCCTCCAGCGTGCTTTGTGTTCATCGTTAGCTGAGTACCTGGCTCACCAATCGCTTGGGCTGCCACAGTACCTACTGCTTCACCGATGTCCACTACACGGTTAGTGGTAAGGTCGTGTCCGTAACACTGCTGACATACTCCACGCAAGGTGGCACAGGTCATTGGTGAACGCACGACTACTGATTCACAAGTTGAGCCTTCAAGGGCGATAGCATCACGACGTGATAGTAGGTGACCCTTTTTGAAAATCACTACTCCCTTATTGTCTACAGCATCTTCTGCTAGTACGCGACCCTTAATAGCCTTAGAGAAAGCAATCTCGATACCAGAAGCAGAAATGCGCCCAATCTTAGTTCCCTGCTTAGTCTTACAGTCTTCCTCAGTCACAATAGCGTCTTGCGCTACTACGAAGAGACGACGAGTTAGGTAACCAGCCTTAGCGGTTTGAAGCGCGGTGTCGGCTAGACCCTTACGTGAACCGTGAGTGGTGATGAAGTATTCAATCGGTGTCATACCTTCCTTCATAGAAGAAAGTACTGGGAACTCTAGAGTTTCACCACGAGTGTTAACAATAAGACCCTTCATACCAGCCATCTGGGCAATCTGTCCGAGAGAACCACGAGCGCCAGACTTCCACATCTCGAAAGCAGAACCGTTTTCATCGAGAGTTTCAGGCAAGATGCCTTCAATCTCACTCTTAGCATGGTGCCAAACACCTACAATCATTCTGCGACGTTCGTCACGGGAGATAAGACCTTCGTCAAAGTGAGAGAAGATTTCACGCTCAGATGCGCGAGCATTTTCGATGATGCCAGCTTTTCCAGCCGGAATAACTACCTCATCAATACCCCAAGTGGTACCTGACTGTGTTGCGTATTTGAATCCGAATTTCTTGAGACGGTCAACAATTGGTGGAACCGCGTCAGCACCACGATCATCAATGATATCAATGATGATATTGAAGAGTGTTTTTTGCACTACTACATCGTTAATGAAGTCGTAGTCACTAGGCAAAACGCTATTGAAGAGTAGTCGTCCAACTGATGTTTCAAACAACTTACCTTCGTATTGTTTGTACTTTGGAGTATCGGTTGCTAATACCTTAATCTTGGCTCGGAAATCTACAATACCGTAATCGTAGGCGTTGATAGCGTCATTCGGGGATGCAAAGAATTTATCTTCTCCCTTAGCTCCATCGATTATCTTAGTCATCCAATATGCACCAAGGGCCATATCAAGAAGCTTTTCAGAAACTACCGGTTCAGCAGAACCAGGCTTAAGAATGTTCTTGTTAGCAGAAATGATTTCCTTAGCTTCGAGCTGGGCTTCGTCAGAGAGAGGTACGTGTACCGCCATCTGGTCACCATCGAAGTCGGCGTTGAAAGCGCGACAAACAAGTGGGTGCACTTGAATAGCGTTACCTTCAATAAGTACCGGGCGGAAAGCCTGGATACCCTGTCGGTGAAGGGTTGGAGCACGGTTTAGAAGTACGTGCTTGTTCTTAATGATGTTTTCCAAAATAGCCCATACTTCTGGAACTCCGTCTTCAATCAGGCGCCCTGCCCCACGAATGTTGTATGCAAGCTCCTGCTTTAGAAGCTCAGAAATAACAAATGGTCGGAACAGCTCCAGAGCCATATGTTTAGGAAGACCACATTGATCTAGGTCTAGGTCAGGACCGATAACAATCACAGAACGTCCAGAGTAGTCCACACGCTTTCCGAGTAGGTTCTGTCGGAAGTATCCCTGCTTACTCTTAAGGTAATCAGAAAGTGACTTCAATGGGCGACGCTGAGCCTGACTCATCATTGAGTAGGCACTGTTACCATGACGGATAGAGTTGTCGATTAGGGCGTCAACCGCTTCTTGCAGGATACGCTTTTCGTTACGCAAGATAACGTCCGGTGCCATAATGTCGATAAGCTTCTTGAGACGGTTATTACGGTTGATTACACGTCGGTATAGGTCGTTTAGGTCAGATGAAGCGTGACGGCCACCTTCAAGAGCCACCATCGGACGAAGTGCTGGTGGGATGACTGGAAGTCGGGTTAGGAACATCCATTCAGGACGAACTCCACTGTGGAGCATTCCGCGCACGAGGCCTAGACGCTTGTCGAGCTTGGCTCGCTCCATCGCTCCAGCAGTCTCACGCTCAGTAACTAGACGCTTGTGTAACTCTTCAAGGTTTACATTTTTGAATACTTCAAAAACACTCTCAGCACCAATCTTTGCTTCAAAAAGTGTTCCGTACTTAATAGAGAATTTATGGAACTTGTTTTCATCCAATACTGCACCTTGTTTGATGGAGTTGATTTCACTTTTAACTTCGTCTAGTCGCTCCTTGAGTTCAGCTAGGGCCGCTTCATTTTTGAGCTCTTTAGACTTAGTTTTGTACTCGGTTGATAGTTCTGCCATCAGGCGTGAACGCTCGCTTTCAGCTACTTTAGTGATGATATATCCAGCGAAGTAGATCACCTTCTCGATGTCAGCAGCTGAGATTCCAAGAATAAGGGCAATGCGACTAGGTACACCACGTAGGAACCAGATGTGTGACACTGGTACACAAAGGTCAATGTGACCCATTCGCTCACGGCGCACAATTGCGCGAGTAATTTCTACTCCACACTTTTCACAAACGATACCCTTATATCGAATACCACGATACTTCTTACAAGAACACTCGTAGTCTTCTACTGGCCCAAAGATTCTCTCGTCGAAGAGACCATGTTTTTCTGGACGCTGAGTTCGATAGTTAATCGTTTCAGGCTTAGTCACCTCACCATGGGACCATTCGAGAATTTTGTCTGGGCTCGCAAGTTTCAAGCCCACCCCAGTGAACTGTGGTGTTGCTCGTCTTGGAGGACGACTCCCGTTTCCTCTATCTCGGTTGTTTGATTCTTTTATTTCCATAATAAATTATTTAGTGAGGTGATTAATTTTCTTCGCCAGCTACTTCGCGACTAAGGTCTACATCTAATGAGAGACCACGAAGTTGATTAACGAGCACGTTGAAAGCGGCTGGAGTGTGTGGATGGCTAATCTTCTCGCCACGCACAATTGCATCGAAGGCTGCAGAACGACCAACGATATCGTCGGACTTAATAGTGAGCATTTCTCGGAGTGTATAGGCAGCACCATAACCAAGGAGCGCCCACACTTCCATCTCTCCGAAACGCTGACCTCCGATTTGTGCCTTTCCTCCCAATGGCTGTTGAGTAATGAGAGAGTACGGACCAATAGAACGCATATGAATCTTGTCTTCCACCATATGGTGAAGTTTCAAGATATACATATATCCAACCGCAGTCTTCTTAGCGAACTCTTCACCGGTACGACCATCGCGAAGTTGAATTTTTCCATCTGTAGGTAGACCAGCAGCAACAAGTTCTGCCTTTACGTCATCTTCGGTCGCTCCACTGAATGGTGGCACCACAGCTTGGTAACCAAGTGTGTTGGCAGCCATTCCGAGGTGAAGTTCAAGAATCTGTCCCAAGTTCATACGAGACGGTACACCAAGTGGTGTGAGAAGAATGTCAACAGGCTGACCGTCTTCAGTGTATGGCATATCTTCTTCAGGAAGGATACGAGAGATAACTCCCTTGTTTCCGTGACGTCCAGCGAGCTTATCTCCAACTGAAATGTTACGTACCTGAGCAACTGTGATGTGAATTCGTTTGATAACTCCACTTTCAAGTTGATCCCCTGCTTCACGAGAGAAAACCTTAATACCAATAACGCGACCACGCTTCCCTGCTTCCAGACGAAGTGAAGTGTCCTTAACATCTTTTGCCTTCTCACCGAAGATTGAACGAAGTAGTCGTTCTTCTGGAGAAAGTTGCGTTTCTCCCTTTGGAGTTACCTTACCAACCAAGATATCCCCTGGTCGGATTTCTGCACCAACGCGGATAATACCGTTTTCGTCGAGGTTGCGGAGTTTGAGCTCTGAAACGTTCGGGATGTCAGGTGTGGTTACTTCAGGCCCGAGTTTAGTGTCACGTACAGCTACGTCAAACTCTTCCATATGAATGGTAGAGAACTTCTTTTGCTTTACTAGGCGCTCTGAAATAACGATAGCGTCTTCATAGTTGGCACCTGACCAACTCATAAAAGCAACGAAAGCGTTCTGTCCTACAGCGATTTGTCCGTTGTCGGTAGATGAAGTGTCAGCAAGAAGATCCCCTCGCTTAACTTTGTCACCCATAGTTACAGCTGGACGGTGGTAGAAGGCTGAGAAGTCGTTAGTACGCTGGAAGGTAGTTAGTGGGTAAACCTTCTTCTTACCTTCTTTATTCTTGAGAGTAATATGTCGAGCGTCTACTTCAATTACTTCACCAGCTTCTTCAGCATTGATGACGCGAGCAGTGTCGGAAGCAACCATCTTTTCAATACCAGTTGCTACAATTGGAGCTTCAGGGATAAGGCAGGGTGTAGCCTGCTTCTGCATATTTGAACCCATCAGAGTACGGTTGGCATCGTCGTGGTTTAGGAATGGAATCATCGAGGTAGCTACTGAGAAAGCTTGGTTGGTGGCGATGTCCATAAAGTCCACCTTTAACTTTTCCACAGTACGAGGCTCACCATTTTTTCTAGCGTCCACCATATCGTCTTTGATACGACCCTTTTCGTCAACAATCACCGCTGCGTGAGCAATATTGTATTGCTCCTCTTCGTGAGCATTTAGGTAAACGATTTCATCTGTTACAACTCCCTTCACTACTTTCACATATGGAGTTTCAATAATACCGAAGCGGTTCACTCTTGAGTACATAGCCAAACGAAGAATCAAACCAATGTTTGGTCCTTCTGGAGTGTGGATTGGACAAAGTCTTCCGTAGTGACTGGTGTGTACGTCACGTACTTCAAAGCCGGCACGTTCACGTGTTAGTCCACCTGGTCCTAGAGCAGAAAGAGTACGTAGACCTTCAAGCTCTCCTAGGAGGTTTTGCTGTGGCATAAATTGCGACAGCTGGTTGGTAGTAAAAAATTCCTTAATAGCCGCTTGGAGTGGGCGTGGGTTGATGATTTGCATCGGGAGAGATGTCTCAGCCTCGATGGTAGACATACGGTCCTGAATATTTCGCTTCATACGAGTCATACCAACACGTACGCGCTGGATCACCATTTCACCGAAGTATCGCACACGACGGAAACCAAGGTGGTCGATATCGTCAGGTAGAGCACCTGGAGTGTGGTTTGAGGTGATTATATGAGTGATGATGCTGTGTAGGTCTTCTAGAGAAACAGTACGGTTATCGGTAGCCTTCTTGTCGATTGGACGCTTGAAACGTTCATTGAAGTGGTGGCGACCAATTTCTGAAAGGTCGTATCGCTCTGGAGAAAAGATAGAATCAACGAACTCACGAGCATTTTCTACTGTCGCCAAGTCACCGTCACGAAGACGCTTGTATATTTCGATATATGAGTCATCAGTAGTCTTGGCTGGGTCCTTAGCCAAGGAAGCCTTGATATACTCTTCTCCACGCTCTACTCCCTTAACGAGCTTAAGCATTTCGGCTTCCGTTTCAGCTCCAAGTACACGTAAGAGTGAAGTGATAGGAAACTTCTTCTTACGGTCGATCTTCACATAGATACAGCCATCATGTTCAGATTCAATCTCAACCCATGCTCCAC
Source organism: Candidatus Nomurabacteria bacterium (assembly GCA_020631995.1). Lineage (GTDB taxonomy): Bacteria > Patescibacteriota > Minisyncoccia > Phycocordibacterales > UBA918 > OLB19. The sequence goes on from JACKGJ010000002.1 coordinate 164,175, forward strand.
GAGCTGGGATGATCTTGGCACCAAAGTGAGTACGACCCTTTTGTTCACTTGCAGTGAAAAAGATACCGTATGAACGTGCCAGCTGGGGTACAACTACACGCTCCACTCCGTTGATGATGAAAGTACCATGCTCAGTCATTACCGGTACGTCAGCAAGGAAAATCTCTTGCTCCTTCTCACTTTCAAAAGTTTTGTTCTTAAGAACGATGGTGGCACGCAGTGGTGCGTCGTAGGTTTGTTTGTTTTCTTTAGCAAGCTCTGGAGTAGTCTTCGGCTCACCCATTTCGTAGCCCTTAAAAACCAACTCAAACTTCTTTTCTGAGTAGTCACTAATCGGTGAAAATTCTTTAAACACACCACGAAGACCCTCGTCTACAAACCATTTGTATGACAAGAGCTGTGGCTCGATTAGGTTTGGTACTGGAACTACCGGCCCACGAAATTTTGAAAAAACTTTAGGCGGCAGACTGCCGATAGCTGTTCCTTCGTGTACCACACTCTTAATCTTTTTATCCATATCAGTTTCTTTGAATAATAAAACTTATAAACCTACCCCACACATCTAATTCTCATAACACACAAAAACCGACACATAGTGTCGTTTTTGAAAATATTTGCGGTTACTTAATTGTTATAAACATTACCCCCAGATGTTTATTAGACTTCTCCCAAACTAGCGTATCTGTACTAGTTTCAGAATTCCGGCTCGTCACCTTAGATTGTCTAAGGCACCACACAGAGTACTTCAGAAAATATAGTCGTGCGCGCACTCCTTATTTTCTTGGTCGCTCTGTCGCCAAAACTCTTCCAACCAGCACATCTACATCTAGTTTTGGAAAAGTCTATCGCTCTAAGATTTAGGTGGCTTTAAACCGCAACACAATCACCCCTAAATCGCAAGTGGATAAAACATAACAGAAAATCACGCTTATTGCAAGCCCTCTCTGGGGAAAACTTGCTTGACTAAGGCTAATCCTTTGTTCTTCTCTCGTTTATAGCCTTAGGGTCACCGTTTAAATATACTTTAGGCACCTGATGCTTTTTCTTTTTATATTCAAGTATCTCTGGGCGAGTATACATTTCACCAGATGAGAGTCGTTGGTCTTCAAGGGACTCAAAGGTACCTAAGACCCCGGGGACTTCACGGGAGACGGCGTCGATTATAGAAAGGGCTGGAAGCTCACCGCCGGTTAATACATAATCACCCACCGATACTTCCTCGGCCTTCAAGATATCCTTTACTCTCGCATCAATTCCCTCGTAACGGCCTGATATCAAAACAACATGTTCGTACTTACCTGCTAGCTCTTTAGCCATTTTCTGGTCAAATTTCTGCCCGCGTGGTGACATTAATAAAGTTTTTACCTTACTCTTTTTTCTACCCACAGCTTTATTCCAAGCTTTCAAAATTGGTTCAGCCTTCATCACCATTCCTGGCCCTCCTCCATAAGGACGGTCGTCTACCTTGCGGTGCTTGTCAGTCGCAAAGTCACGGGGGTTGTAGTATGAGACTGAGATTTTTTTACCACGCACTTTTGCCCCCTTTCCTTTATCAGTTTTCTGAGCACGGCCTAAAACCCCAGCGTCTGTGTACGCGCTACAAATGTCTGGGAATATAGTGATGACGTGGAAGTTCATTTTAAAATGCTATCACACAAGCGGGCGGAATCGAAGATTCCGCCCGCTTGTGTTTTATATATACTTATCAAATTAATTTGAATTATAAAATTGGATGAAGTGCAAGGCGCAAACGAATTTACGACTAAGACGTAGGTTCTACTACGGCGCAGGAGGAAATTCTAGTTTGTAACGTAGCAATTCGCCAATTTTAGATTTTCAAATCGTCGATGGCTTGGTCAAGAGATTTAGGTTCTGTCGCTTGTACCTCATCCGCACCAGAACTCATTGAAGTAGCCATTTCCTGACTAACTCGCCCTCCTTCTGGTTCGTTGATTTTTAGGTTTACACGAGCATCGTGCTTCATACCTACAACACGTAGTAGTGTTCGGATTGCTTTAGCAGTATTGCCAGAGCGTCCGATTATTTTACCCATATCTTCAGCGTGCACGTCGAGCGTCAAGAGTACCCCCATCTCATCTACTGTACGGTTAGTCTTTACTGATTCCGGATGGTCTACCAGAGATTTCACTAGAGTCTCTAAAAATTGCTGATCTTCTTGCATACCTTGAATTATTAGCTTTTCGGATTAATCGTGCCGGCAATTTTGCTGACACCTTTACTTAATGTTAGCAGTCGCTAAGTAAAGTGCAATCAACAGATGTGAGTATCGTTCTCTATATTATGTATATAGAGATTTTGGTTTAATTAGGTCTAGGAGACTATTTGGCTTCGGCAGTTTCTTCTGTAGGTGCCACTTCTTCTGCCTTAGCGTCCTCGGTAGGAGCTACCTCTTCCGCTGGAACCTCAGCTACTTCTTCAGCTGGCGCTTCTGCGGCTACTTTAGCTTCTTCTTCAGCCTTGGCCTTAGCTTCAGCTTCTGCCTTCAACTTTTCTTCGTCGATAATTGGAGACTTCTTCGGAAGAACGTTAATTTTCTTTCCTTCAACAATCTTGTTTGTAACCATAAGGTTATGAACAGTTGGAGAGACTTGCACACCCTTACTTATCCATTCTTTAGCACGGTCACCATCAATTTTGAAAAGATTGGTCTTAGCGCTGTATGAACCTAGGGTATCAACCTGCTTATTACTCTTAGGTCCGCTTCGAGAATCAGTAACAACCACTCGGAAAGAGGGATCATTCTTGCGGCCAACTCGTTGTAAACGCATCTTTAACATATAGTTGCACAAAGATACCAAATTAGCGTTAATTGTCAACACTGAACTGGTTAAAGCCTAATTTCTGTGTTACGCTACGAACCATAATCTATGTCAAACAACGACACCTTCGAAGGGGTAATTGCAATCAGAGGTAGAGGTATCGGTTTTGTACCCAAACCAGACCTAGAGGAAGATATACTTATTGAAACGAGCAACCTAGGTTTTGCCCTAGATGGTGATTTGGTACGCATTTCCCTATTGGAAACCACCGAAGGAAAGCGTCAGGAAGGTAAGGTACTAGAAGTGCTGGAGCGAGCACATAGTGAATATGTTGGTGTGGTTAAGGACCGTGCTCCAGAAACCGCTGCCATTAGCAATCACTTTCTTCGTGAACAGGCTGAAAAGAAAAGTCAGTATTATGTGCTTCCGGACAATCGGCGTGTTCATATACGCTTCGCACTAGGTGAAGAAGCAAAGGAAATGGTGGGCCAGAAAGTGGTAGTTAAAATTAGTGAGTGGAACGATCCTACTGAGGACCCGCAAGGAGCCATCATAGAGATTCTTGGACATGCAGGAGACCATGAGACCGAGATGCAAGCCATTATTCGTGGTGGTGGATTTTCTGAAAACTTTCCAGAAGCGGTATCACAAGCAGCGAAAGAGATTTACGATAATCAAGAACAGATATTTAAAGACGCACTTGCTGACCCGAAGCGTAAGGATATCCGTGGTGTTACGACCTTCACTATCGACCCTATTGATGCTAAAGACTTCGATGACGCCTTATCTTTTCAAAAGTTACCGAATGGTAACTATGAAATCGGTGTGCATATTGCTGATGTGTCTCACTACGTGCGTGAAGGAGATGTGCTGGACACCGAGGCTCGTGAGAGAGGCACATCTATTTATCTCGTGGACCGAGTGATTCCAATGTTACCTGAGGTGATTTCTAATGACCTCTGTTCTCTTCGCCCCAATGAAGACCGATTAGCTTTTTCGGCCATCTTTGAAATCTCTCCGGAGGCGAAAGTAGTTCAGGAATGGTACGGACAAACTGTTATACATTCTGATAGACGTTTTAGTTACGAAGAAGCACAAGAGGTGTTGGATAAGAACCAAGGTGATTACCTACCAGAGCTTTCTAAAATGATGGAGTTAGCACGTATGATTCGTAAGGAGCGTTTTAAGGAAGGTGCAATTGCCTTTGAACAGCCAGAGGTAAAGTTTGAGCTCGATGAGGCTGGTAAGCCAATCCGTGCTTATACAAAGCATCGTACAGAGACGATGCTTATGATTGAGGACTATATGCTCCTCGCCAACCAGAGTGTCGCTACATATATATACAAGCTCTCAAAGGATAAAAATCGTGATGCAGCCTTCATCTATCGTATCCACGATTTACCAAACCCAGATAAAATTGAGGACCTCGGTATCTTTATTCGAGCACTTGGATATGACTTCCGTACTGAAAATGGAATAGTCGATGCAAAAGACATCAATAAACTTCTAAAAGAAATTGAAGGAAAGCCAGAAGAGGCTTTGATTAAAACTGCAACCATTCGTTCAATGGCTAAAGCTGTGTACTCGACCAAGAACATCGGTCACTTTGGATTGGCTTTCAAATACTATACCCACTTCACTTCCCCGATTCGTCGTTATCCTGACTTGATGGCACACCGGTTACTCCGTCGTCACTTGGATAATTCAAAAATTAGTGGCCAAGAAATTGCAAAATTTGAAAAGCTCTCTATCCAATCATCTGAGCGCGAGTTGGATGCTACTCGAGCTGAGCGCGATAGTATCAAGTATAAGCAGGTTGAATTTATGGCACCGAAGGTTGGGCAAGAGTTCGATGGAATTATTTCCGGTGTCTCAGACTGGGGTCTTTATGTAGAGGAGAAGGAGTCAAAGTCAGAAGGTATGATTCGACTGTCCTCTATCCGTGGGGACTACTATGAGCATTTAGCTGGTGCATACGCTATCAAAGGTCAAAAGACCGGCAATGTATATCGTCTTGGTGATGCTATCCGCTTCAAGGTGGTCAAAGCTAATTTGGAAGAGAAACAACTAGATTACGAGTTAGTCAAGCCACTTAACTAAGATTCATAAGGTAATATATTTGTAGGAGCAAACACCTGAAAGGAGGTGAGTAAAATGCACTTTTTAAGCGCAAGCCTGTCCTTAAAGGACGGTGTACTCGAGCGGTTCCTTGAATTCGTGAATACTACTCCAGGAGTTAAGAGTGGGAGTAATCCACCAGACTTCTTCGGTTGGAATTCACTCAAGTTTGCATGGGTTAAACTTGAGAGTCAATTCTTGAATGCTGCTGACTTGGCAACGTTGCTAAGGAGCGCAGGATTCGCTGTTGATGTCTACGATGAAAACGAACACGAACCAAGGGAGCAGGTGTCATGATTGTCATTTTTTACAATGACAGAGAAGCCCGGAAAGATAAGACAATTATTCCGGGCTTTTTTATTTTGCCACTGCTATTGCGTCATCAAGTTTTACTGAAAGAAGTTTTGAAACCCCATCTCCTGTCATTGTTACTCCATATAGAATTGAAGCACGTGACATAGTCTCACGATTGTGTGTGATTAGAATCAGTTGTGATTTCCGCGCCAAAGCCTCAATCATATCTCCATAGCGACGGCTGTTAGCTTCATCCAGAGCCGCGTCTGTTTCGTCAAGAATCACAAAGAGTGGAGGGTTAACTTGACTCATAGCAAAGATGAGCGCAATTGAAGTAAGGGCTCTTTCTCCTCCCGAGAGCATATCGAGCCCCTTTACTCTTTTGTTTGGGAGTTTAACGCCAATTTCTATACCAGTTTCAGTCTTTCCAGTCTGTATCTCTTCTACTTCTGACTCTTCATCATCAAGTTCCCCTTTTCGCTTTCTAGACTCAATTTTTACCTGAGAAAGCGTTGCTTCCCCACCACCAAACATTAAGGCAAAGAAACGATTGAACTCTGCACTTATTTTTGTTATTCCCTCACCAAATCGCTCATCAAGTTGAGCTTCAAGTTCAACTATCAGCTCTTCAAGCTTTGATACAGACAAAGTTAGGTCAGCAATTTCTCTTTCCAAGAAATCATCACGGTCCTTCACTGTCTTGTATTCTTGCTCGAGCTCAACATTTGCCCCGCCCAATTCTTCTAATCGAATCTTAAGTTTTTCAAGCTCGTGACGACGGTCACGTTGCTTGGTGCGGTCTTCTTTTTCTATTTCAGCCTTGGTAGCATCCACTTTGTACTCAAGGTACAGTGTTGCATCACGACCAAGTAAGGCAACAGCTTCCTGAAGTTCACGCTTAAAGTCTTCACGGTCGCGCTCAATACCGCTTTTCTCAAATTCTAAACGAGATAATTCTGCCTCAGCTTCACGTCTATCGTTGATCAATCTAAACACCTCTCTCTCTGCATCACGACTCTCACTTTGGTCTGACTCAATAGAAGAGCGTATTTCTTGGTATGCTTGTTCTGCCACATTTACCTCTGCCTCAGCTGTCTTTAATTTTTTATCTAACTCCTCTTTTTGCTTCTTGAGTTCTTCATACTCAAGCTTTTCACTAGAATCATTTTCTGGTCTTTCAATAGCTCGAGCCAGGAACTGTCTGAGTGAATGTACCAAGTCTCCAAGTGAACGACGCAAATGAGAAATGTCGTCACTTTTTAATGAGTTTTGTGTGTCCTTTTCCAGTGTAGTTACCAACTTATCAATATCTGCATAAGGAATATTGATGTTAGTGGTGTCACCAGCCTTACTCTCTTTTTCAGCGATATGACGCTCAATAAAGGTTATTTGCCCTTCAAGGGCACCTACTTCTCGCAGTAGTGACTGATGAGCTTCACGAGTAGAAGAGAGTGCTCGCTCTGCCGATACTAATTGGTCGCGTTTTACATCATGTTTTTTTGATTCAAGAATATTTCTGGCATTAGCCAATGCACCTTCAATTTCTTTAATCTTGGTGGTTAGAGGATCAAATAAAGTAGAGATTCTGTCTTGCCAACCAGCTAGGTATATATCTTCACGCTTGAGATATTCTGAGTAAGAATCTCGAAGTTTTAGTCTAATTTCAGCTGCCCTCTCTAGTTTCTTTACCTGCTTTTCTAGAAAGCGGAGATGGGGAGCTACTTCACGACGCAGACTCTCTACCTTTTCTATGTTCTCTTTGGTTTTTTGTAGTTTCTTCTCTGCCTCAACCTTTTTATATTGATATGACTTGAGCCCTAATGCATCTTCAATCATTTCACGGCGTTCTTTGTTGCTAGCAGAAAGAATACGGTCAGCTTCACCCTGTGAAATGATATGGTGTCCTGATGGGCCAATATTTGCTGCAGCCAATACTTCCTGCACATCCTTTAGGCGCACCACACTACCGTTTATTAAATATTCGTTTTGTCCGTCACGATGAACCACTCTTTCAAGATTAATCTCATCAAAATCAAGCGGAAAAACCCTCTTCTGATTATCTAATAAAACACTAACTGCGGCACGATTACCTCGTGACACCTGATCTGACCCTCCCCAAATTAGGTCTTCACCTTTCTTTCCACGCATTTTAGAGGGGGATTGTTCTCCTAAGACAAAACGGAATGCCTCAGCGACGTTAGATTTTCCAGATCCATTTGGTCCCACAATTGCCGTAATAGACGAAGAAAATTCTAGCTCGCTCTTTTTAGCGAAGGATTTAAAGCCACTGATTGTGAGGTGTTTAAGGTGCATTATAGAGTTACTGTGGATCAGCGCAGGAGGTGGCTCCAATAGTTTTACTATCAGTCCATCCGGCAACGGTTGCTTCCTGTTCGCGTTCTCCAATAGTCCAAAGACGATAATATTGAGTGTCGCCAGTTACTGACGGACTAGCGCAAGAGTTTTCATACGTGTATACGTTATCCCCGTCATTTAGTGGATCAGTGGGTATTGAGAACAGTAGCCCAACCGATACTAAGTCTTCAAGATCAGAAGGATATTCTCCATATGTGACGCCGTAGGTTTGTAGAGCCGCAGCAAGCTGTTGGATGTCAGCGTGTCTGGCAGAATCTCTGGCCTTTTTCTTAGAGTCATCAAATGATGCAAAAACTATTAATGAAAGTAGTCCAATAATGGCAATCACTACAAGAATTTCAATCAGTGTGAATCCTCGTTCAATTTTTAGTTTGCTTTTCATTATCCATATTGTACCGCAATTAGACGGTCTCATTAATGACTGCAGTGTGTATGAAAACAGCAGCCCATCGGGCCACTATTTTCCTCCTTCTATTCATCTTACTATCGATGTTTGCGCTAGCAAACTTTTAGTAGAAGAGTTGCCGGTGGGCAACTCCTTAGATAGCAAGAACACCTGGTCCATTTACGCCCGCAGGCGAAATGGTGTTCTTACCACCCCTTGGTATCAATGGCTTTTTCAGCGGCATCTTGCTCTGCTTCTTGCTTAGAGCGACCCTGACCTTCTGCTACTTTTTCATCTCGTAGAAATACACCAATAGTGAACATACGATCATGATCAGGGCCTTCTTGGGAAAGCATTTCATAAGAAGGAGTAATTGAGACCTTTTCTTGAGCTAACTCCTGGAAGCGACTCTTAGCATCTTGCCAAAGTTTCTTTTCTACAATCTTGTCAGTTTTGTTGAATAGCTGTTCACCAATGAACTTCTTAGCGGCGTCGTAGCCTTGGTCTAGATAAATGGCGCCAATACAAGACTCAAATGCATTCGCCAATATGTATTGTCTGGCTCTTCCAGTGTCCTTAGCTTCCCCTTTGGACATCAACATAAAATCATTTAGACCCAGCTTTTGAGCAGATTCTGCAAGTGACACAGTATTTACTAAGGCTGCGCGCACAGCTGTTAGTTCCCCCTCTGGCTTCTCTGGATACTTTTTATAAAGATAGTCTGTGACAACAAGTTCTAGTACTGCGTCGCCAAGAAATTCAAGGCGTTCATTGTGTTCTTGGGTAGCTTCTTTGTGTTCATTTAGGTACGAACGGTGGGTGATGGCAGACAAAAGATAGTTTTTGTCTATAAATACCACTCCGAGAATGGTTTCTAATTTTGATAGTTCTATTTCCATATTCAGTTATGAATTAGAAATTTCGAATTTTGAATCAATTTTAAAATTCGAGTTTCGAATTTGATTCAAAATTAAAAATTTAATTTAATAATTTCGTTAGCTTTTATGCTGAATATTCGTTTTGAAAAAAATGTGACGGATGCAAGGCGCGCAAAGCAATTGGTACCGAGCCATATATGACATAAGGTGAGAGCCCAATTGTCTGCAGCGCAACACAGCAGACGTTATAGTTTTTTCGAAACGAGCATAGTTACGGCTTTGGTGACTATCGGCAATATATCCTCATAAAAGTTTAAGTCAAGTATTTCCGCCACCTTGAACCATTTAGCATCATCTAATCCCCCCTTCTTCTCCATTGAAAGCTCTACATATGGAGCCTCGGCCAGGAAGTAGGTTACTTGCTTGCGGTGCTTCCCAATATCAGGCTTATTAGCCACATACTCGTTGTTACCGAGCTCTTTTTCAATTTTGATATCAAGCCCGACTTCCTCACGGAGTGCACGGGTTGCGCCTTCTTCGGGGGTCTCGGTCTCTGCTACCTTGCTTTTAGAAAGTGTCCAGTGGCCGAATATATCGTGCACAAGTGCTAAGTACATTTCGCCATTATGAACAGCGTATACCACTGCTCCAGCTAGCCTGATTACTGGCATCTGGTCAAAGGGTAAATCTTTCTTTTTTTTAGTTATCTCGTCCTTCCCAGGTTCACCGATTTCCTTATAAACAGCACCCAAAACACCGTTTACAAACCGTCCAGAGTTTTCTCCGCCGAATTGTTTAGCTAGTTCAATAGCCTCATTAATAGCTACCTTTGCCGGCACCTCTTTACGGTCTGAAAAAAGTAGTTCGTAAAGTCCTAGTCGTAGTATGTTTCTGTCTATTGGAGAGATACGGTCAAGTGGCCATTCAGGCGCAGCTTTTTCAATAACAAGATCTAACTCCTTTTGTTTTTGGAGTACACCATCTAATACCCTTTCCATAAAAGGTAGGTCGCTCTTATTGCGGGCGAACTCATCAACATTGCGTTTTAGTATCTCTACTAACTCATCTTTTACAATGTTATTTTGGTCCCACTCAAAAAGAGTTTGTAGAATAATTGATCTTGAAAGGTGCCTGTTTGCCATTGTTGTGCTTCTTAACCGAAACTGAATTTATCATAGCATAGCTGTATAAACAAAAACCCCCTTGCTGGGAGTTTCTGTGAATATTGAAATACCCTATTTCTGTTCAGTCTTTTCTTCCGCCTCTGCAACTGGAGATTCATCTCCAACTGCTGAACCCTTGATAGCTTCCTTCTTAGCGTTCATACGAGCCTCACGAGCTGTCTTCTTGGCCTCTAGGTCAATGACCTGACGGCCGTTGTAGTAACCACAAGAAAGACACATATGGTGTGGGCGGTAGTTAGCTCCACAGTTCTTACAAACACCTAAAGTAGGCGCTTTAAGCGCGTGGTGGCTACGTCGGTTAGCGGTGTGTGACCGCGTATGTCTCATTCGGATTACCATAGTGGTGGATACTATAGCAGATATCAGGTCTTTGTCAAAGCCAATTAACGGAGTATATAGGTATATAAAGAGCCGGCACGTAATGCGCGCCGGCCCGAAATGTGGACACTTCCTTCAGTGCGGTTCTTGTCCGCCGTGAAGCAACATGAAAAATGCAATCATACTTGCCTCGAACAGTGACACAAGAGTCAAGGTGGAGGGTCCAGGTCTTTTGTTTGTTTCAGGATGGAATACTGTACTTGGTTCCTTCCTGACTCCAATTTTGTTTTGCTCTGGGAAATCACCCATTACGCAGCCCTCCTCGAGACTTGCAACATACAACCCGCCTCATAAGTGTCGCATTCCCCTTCTTCAGGAGCGACTACCCTTTTGCCGGGTTTAAGGTTGCAGAGTGCCATAAGACAATCTGCGCTGTCCCAACCACCTCCACGGTAATGTTGGCAACCGGCAGTGCAAGCCTTAGGCGGACGGATATGATTGGCCGTCTCGATAGTCTTCGTTATGTCTAAATGCATTTTAGTCCCTCATTCTCATAAACGAACACCCGCATTTTGTTTTTGCGGTGAGTAACCCCGTGTTACTCCCGTTAATATAATAACACAGTATTCTACTTTAGCAAATTTGTGCAAAAAGTTTTGCGGTGGATATTTGAGAGGCCATACTGCCGAATACTTTCACAATGCTTCTTTGTTCCGTAGCCTTTATGGGAGGCTAAATCATAGGGTAATAGTTCCGGATTTTGTGCAATTTTGGTCATAAAGCGGTCGCGAGTCACTTTGGCTAAGATAGATGCTAGACCGATTGCTGGTTCGGTCGCGTCGCCTTTTATGATGGTTTGCTGGTTTATGAACTCGGAAGGTGCCCGAAGTGAGCCGTCTAATAACACTTGGCAATATCTAGGGTCTAATTGTAGTTTTTCTAGTCCTCGTTTCATTGCTCGCTTGATAGCAAAAACAATACCCTTATCATCAATTATAAGGTGACTCGATGAAACTACTTGAAAATTCAACTCCCCCTCTTCTCGTAAATGTGTGGCTTGTTTAAAAATCAGCTCCCTCTTGGCTGGACTAGTTTGCTTTGAGTCCCCCACTCCTGGCAACAGGCTCCAATCAAAATCAATCGGTACAGAAACCACTCCCACTGTTACAGGGCCGGCGAGAGGGCCCCTACCTGCTTCATCTATACCGATTAAATACTTTGTCATCTCTATATACTGGAGTTTAGTTTTGAAATAAGGCCAAATAGCCTTATCCACACGTCATTTCATAATTTGCTACAATAGTAACACTTATGAGCGCTAAACCGTTGACGTCCGAATTCATCCACCTCCATGTCCATACGCATTATTCTCTCCTTAATGCATTACCTACCCCTAAGGAATTAGCAGGGGCCGCCAAAGCTGATGGTCAGGAAGCATTAGCAATCACTGACAATGGTGTTCTCTACGGAGCAATTGATTTCATAAAAGCTTGCCAGAAGGAAGGCATTAAACCGATTATTGGATTAGATGCCTTCCTGTCTCCTCGCACACGTTTTGACAAAGACGCGGGTATTGATAAGCCACGTAGCAGACTGGTTTTGTTGGCAGAGAACAATGTAGGTTATCAGAACTTGATAGAGTTAGTTACTCGCTCATTTATTGATGGCTTCTACTACAAGCCAAGACTCGACCAAGAGCTACTTGAGAAGCATCATGAAGGCTTGGTAGCAGTTATTCCTTCTTTTGCAGGCGAAGTGGCTCAGGCTTTAAAAAATGGTGACGAAGAACGGGCCGGTGAGCGACTAGATTGGTATAAACAACTTTTTCCACACTGTTATTTAGAAATTACCAACCATCCAGAGATCCTTGATCATAATGAGAACCAAGAAAGAATAAAAACACTAGCTCAAAGTACTTCTGTGCCACTTTTGGCCGCGCACGATGTCTATTATCTAAAGCCAGAGGATAGAGTTGCTCGTGAGACGATGATGAAGATTCAAAATGGTGGTGTAGTCGACTTAAGTGGTGACTTGGGAGATGTAGATGACTTTTCATTCTTGTCTCAGGCAGAGATAAAGAAGCGTTTTGTTGATGTGCCCGAAGCTGTCAGTAATACAGTTAAAGTAGCTGAGCGGTGTAATGTTGAAATCCCGATCGGTACTACTTGGTACTTCCCTGACTACTTAATCGAAAGTGGTAAGGAACCTGACGATGAGCTCAGAGAATTGGCATATAAGGGTATACCTTGGCGGGGGTTATCACTTGATGATAAGGAGGTAACTACTCGTCTTGATTATGAGCTCGACGTTATTAAGATGAAAGGATATGCCAAGTATTTCTTGGTGGTGGGTGACCTGCTTCGTGAGGCACGCGAGAGAGGGATCCTCACTACTATTCGAGGTTCGGTGGCAGGAAGTTTAACTACCTATGTACTTGGTATTACAAACGTAGACCCACTTGAATACAAGCTCCCTTTTGAGCGTTTCCTTAACCCTGAACGTCCATCTGCACCTGATATCGATATGGACTTTGCCGATAATCGACGTGACGAAATTATCGAATACACCAAACAAAAGTATGGTGAAGATAAGGTGGCGCAGATTGGTACCTTTGGAACCATGATGGCGAGAGCGGCAGTGCGTGACGTCGCTCGAGCACTTGGTCACGCGTACTCCGTAGGTGATCGTATTGCCAAGCTTATCCCAATGGGTAGTCAGGGCTTCCCTATGACTATCAAGAAGGCTTTGGAAATTGAGCCGGACTTAGCAAAATTGTATAAGAGCGAATCTGAAGTAAAGGAAGTAATAGACCTCGCAAAGATGATTGAGGGCAGAGTACGTCACCTCGGTGTGCACGCAGCGGGAGTTGTAATTGCGCCGGAGCCTCTAAACCGCTTCGTGCCAGTACAACCCGACCCGAAGACTGGAAAAATGATTACCCAGTACGAGATGCGCTCCGTTGGTGAGGATGGAGTGGGGCTTTTGAAATTCGACTTCCTCGGTATTAAAAACTTGGCAATTTTGGCTGACGCGGTAAAGCGCGTGCAGAAAATTCGAGGCATTGAAGTTGATATTGAGAACATCCCACTGGACGACAAAAAAACTTTCGAAATGCTGGCTCGTGGTGAGACGATGGGACTCTTCCAGCTAAACGGTTCGGGAATGACAGCTTTTTTGAAGCAACTACGCCCAACTACCATTCACGATATTAATGCGATGGTGGCGCTTTATCGTCCGGGCCCGATGGAATCTATTCCTCAGTACATTGAGAGAAAGCACAATTCTGCGCTAGTGAGCTTTATGGACCCACGGCTCGAGACCATTCTTGACCGTTCATACGGAGTTATTACCTATCAGGACGATGTGATGATGACAGCTATTACTCTGGCTGGCTATTCCTGGCTTGAAGCAGATATGCTTCGTAAAGCAATGGGAAAGAAGATTCCAGAGGTGATGGAGGCTGAGAAGGAAAAGCTTCTTAAAGGTTTCGTAGAGTATGGAAAGCTATCTGCCCAGAAGGCCGAACAGCTATGGAAGTTAATCGAACCATTCGCAGCCTACGGGTTCAACAAGGCCCACGCTGCTAGTTATGGTCGAGTTGCCTACCAGACTGCTTATATGAAGGCTAACTACCCTGTTGAATATATGTCTGCAGTCCTCACTGCTGACTCTGGAGACACCGATAAAATTTACGAAATTATTCACGAATGTGAACGAATGAACTTAGAGGTGTTACCACCAGATATTAACGAAAGTTTTGCAGACTTCTCTGTGGTTCCAAATACGCAAAAGATTCGCTTTGGTCTCACGACTATTAAAAATTTCGGTGAAGGTATTGCTGACGCAATTATCGAAGAGAGGAAACAAAATGGACCCTTCGCATCATTGTCTGATTTTTTAACTCGTGTTCATAGTCGCGGTTTAAATAGAAAATCTCTAGAAGCCTTGATACAGACTGGTGCATTTGATAGATTCGAAGACAGAGCTTTACTGTGCGGTAACATTGATAGACTCTTATCTTTTAACAAAGAGTCGGCTGCGGCTGCGGAGTCATCACAAGAATCTCTTTTTGGAAGTGTGACCGGACATTCAGAGAATTTGACACTAGACGAATCTCCAGAGATAACTACGACGCAAAAACTGGCTTGGGAAAAAGATTTACTCGGTGTCTATGTGTCTGGACATCCACTTGATGTTTATACAGAAGAGCTTAATAAGCGTTCGAGTATTACCGACCTTAAGACTGATGGAAGAAATGGAATACCGGTTGTTACCGCCGGAATGGTAGCGAATGTGAGAGAACTCCTAACTAAGAAGGGTGACAGGATGGCTTTTATAATATTGGCTAACCATACTGACCAGATAGAAGTAACAGCCTTTCCTGAGACTTATCGTGCTCTCTCTGAAGTGCTGAAACCTTCAAGTTGCATTGCTGTTAAAGGCCGGTTACAGATTAGGAGTGGTGAGCCGACAATAATGCTCGAGAATGCTAAATTACTAGCACCAGTACAGAATACTTTAGTTGAAGGTTGATTGGGGGTTGACGTAATAATGCCAAGAGTTATTATCTAGGTACAGAGATTGCTCCGGCTACCAATCGGAGGCATTGTGCGCCACAGGCCTAATCTGTCTAATTAAGCGCCCTAACACAAGTATTACTTGTATGGGAAGCTCGGTGGAACCGCGGTTAAGACCGCCCGAGCAAAAATTCAATGATTGAATTTTTGCTCGGGCGTTTTTTGTAAGAACCCATCTCGAATAGAATGGCTAGAAATAACGTTCAAAATTCGAGCGAAAAACAAGGTGGACTTCGAAGTGAACTAATGTTCATTGAGAAGGAACCGAAGTTTTGTAGCCGAATTTTGGATGTTAGCTTCAGCCAAGCTAGTCGTTTTTAGATGGGTGTATTACATCCATCTAAAAACGACTCCAGTTGGCGGTTCTATTTGAGATGGGTTCTATTAATTAATTTATAAATTATGGAAGAAAGAGATCATAAGAAGATAGGACCAGAGCTAGGTCTTTTCTATATTGACCCAGTGGTTGGGAAAGGTTTGCCTATGTTTCTCCCGAAGGGGGCAATCATAAAGCGTGAGCTTGAGAACTTCGTTGTGGAAGAAGAAACTCGACGTGGTTACCAGCACGTAGATACTCCCGACTTGGCTAACTTAGCTCTATACAAAAAGTCTGGGCACTATCCTCACTATAAAGACTCAATGTATGCTCCAATTAACATTGACGATGATGAGTATATGCTCCGTCCGATGACCTGTCCGCATCACTTCCAGATGTTCCTTCACAAACCACGAAGTTATAAGGAGCTACCGATGAGAATAGCAGAATTGGCACAGCTATATCGATATGAACAGTCAGGAGAGATTATGGGCTTGCAGCGTGTTCGCTCATTCTGTTTAGCTGATGCACATATCATTTGCGCGTCAGAAGAGCAGGCTGCTGAGGAAGCTGGAAAAGCATTAGAGCTGATTGAGTATATGTCCTCAGTCCTTGGCCTTAAGTTTGGTGAGGATTACCGCTATCGCCTATCGCTCGGTGACCGAGATAATACTGAAAAGTATTATGACAATCCTGAAGCCTGGGAGAAGGGAGAAGAACTACTACGTGAGGTAATGAAGAAGCGTGGTAACGAATTTGAGGAAGCAAAAGACGAAGCAGCCTTTTATGGACCCAAAATAGATGTGCAAATGAAGAACGTTAATGGCAAAGAAGATACTGCCTTTACCGTACAGTACGACTTCTGTATGCCAGATAAGTTTGACCTCAAGTACATAGGTCAAGACGGCAAGGAGCACAGAGCTTTTGTGGTGCACCGCTCCTCAGTCGGGGCTATAGAACGTGTAATGGCCTTCTTGATAGAAAAGTATGCTGGTGCCTTCCCTCTCTGGCTTTCTCCAGAGCAAATAGCTGTCATTCCAGTTTCTGAAAAACACTTTGACTATGCTAGAGAAGTGCATGAAAAACTAAAGTTGTCTGGAATACGCTCAGTGTTAGATGATGATAATGACTCACTTGGTAAAAAGATTCGTGGTGCTAAACAAGACAAGCTCCCATACTTTATAGTGGTTGGTGATAAGGAGGTGGAGTCAGGTCAATTGCCACTCGAGAACCGTAGTGGTGAAAAAGTTGAAATGACTATAGACGACATCGCTCTGAAATTATGTGGTGAGATTAAGTCCCGCTCTTTGTAGGTGAATGTATCTGGGACACAAAAAAGCCGGGCATATGCCCGGCTTTTTTGTGTCCTCCCTCTTATTTCAAGTAAGTTGGTTTCTCGCCTATCGGCAAGTTGGGAGGAGTGTCGTCAAAGTAATAAGTTATTTCAGGCGTTGGCGCTAGAAGCGGAGCGATGTCTGCTGTTATTTCCAGCTCTGATCCGCGTACTTCGCTACCAGCGCTTCGACTTTTTTTCTGTTTTCCGTGTCAGTCTCTGACATACCTGTTCCTGCTCCATAAAGAGAGAAACCTAGTACGCTACCCTTCTTCACTACAAGGATGTAGGCGATGAAGAGTGCCCAGAGTGTAAGTACAGCGTAGAACAGGAAGGTAAGGAATGCTCCAGCCTCAAAACCAGTATATGGCACTTGAGTAAGGGCGATTACTAGAGCTTGGTCGCGCTTTTCGTAGACAGCGATATCATCAACATCGACGTCTACCTTACAAGTACGACTTCCTCCATCTTCACCTTCAGCCTTCATTCTAAATTCAGTAGACTGATTGATGATAATATCGATTTCACCGTCGAGGTACTTCTTACGCTTAGACGAACTGTAGTCATCAGTATCGAAGATGGTATTGCCACGATCGTCCTTGATTACAATTTCATCAACGTTTTTGGTTTCCCAAGAAAGGGTTACCTTCTCGCCACGCTTTACACGGTCTCTAGAGATATCAAGTTCACACTTTGGAGACTTCTTATTGTCATCTTCATCCTCAATTTCCACTCGTACAGTACAGGTATCAGAACCGTTTGTACCAGTAGCAGTAAGGGTGAAGGTCGTGTCGTCGTTAATTTCTACCTTCTTAGATCCATCAGCAGATACGTTACCAATACCCTGGTTGATGCTAACAGAAGTAGCGTTGGTGGTGTCCCATGTAAGGGTTACATCATCACCTTCTTCAACCTCGTCGTCAGAAACACGAAGGTATTCACAACGAGCAGCTTGAGTATCTGATTCTTTAGTTATTGTAACAGTACAAGAGTCACTACCTGATGTGCCGGTCGCAGTTAAAATAAAAGTAGTATTTGAGTTAACACGTACGGTCTTTGAACCGTCCATAGAAACTGAACCTACGCCATTATTGATCGATACTGAAGTGGTATTGGTAGTTTCCCAATTTAGAGTCACGTCAGCTCCTCCGGCTGGTACGGTGGTGCGACTAGCTCTCAAGAAGTCACACTTAGGAGCTTCATCTTCTGGCTCATCTTCAACAGTAACTTTTACAGTACACTTGTCAGTTCCACCATTACTATTCCATACGTCTAACCAAAATGTCTTTGAACCGTCTACGAAGACTGTCTTAGAACCGTTGAGGCTAATGTTTGGAGTAGTACCATAGTGATTAGACTCATTTGAGCCCCATAGAGTTACTCCGCTAGCGTTAGAAGTACTCCAAGAGAAGGTAACGTTACCTCCACCTGCGGGTACTTTAGTAGTACTAGCGTTTAGGTAGTTACAAACTGGTGCTGGTACATCGATTGGTGTGTCGACAGTAATAGACACGCTACACTTAGCTGACTGTCCAGCACTGTTCCAAACATCCAACCAGACATTTTTAGAACCATTTACGAAGACTGTCTTAGAACCACTGAGACTGATATTAGGAGTAGTACCGTAGTGATTAGACTCTCCATTTCCCCAGAGTGTAGCACCACTGGCATTAGTTGTGCTCCAAGAGAAGGTAACGTTACCTCCACCTGCGGGTACTTTAGTAGTACTAGCGTTTAGGTAGTTACAAACTGGTGCTGGTACTTGAACTGGCTGTTCAACACTAACTGATGCAGTACACTTAGCAGTTTGACCTGCATTATTCCATACGTCTAACCAAAATGTCTTAGATTCATCTACAAAGACGGTCTTAGAACCACTGAGACTGATATTAGGAGTAGTACCATAATGGTTAGATTCTCCAGCACCCCATAGGGTCACTCCACTAGCGTTAGAAGTACTCCAAGAGAAGGTAACATTGCCCCCACCTGCAGGTACTTTAGAAGTACTGACATTAAGGTAACTACAAACTGGTGCTGGTGTAATAGGATCCAGCGGGCCGTCTCCACCACCAATATCACCGCTAGGAGAATCACCACCGCAACAACCACCACCAAAGTCAGCGTCCCAGGCTTCAGCTGAAGAAGCTGAAGTACTCAAAGAATCAGCTGACCCGCTTATCTGTGGCAACTGAGGTAATACTACAAACATCATCAATGACAAAGTAGCGATTGATGCAACGCCGTAGATAGTAAATTTAATCGTATTGGTCATATGTTTGAATAAATATTTTATAAAGGTTTGTAACTACCGGATCATTCCGGATAACGTAGGCGGAATTCATAGTTCCGCCGTCGACATCCATAATGTTCAGTTCGTTGTGGTCGCGATGATCAATCATCGCGACCACCTTGAGTCAGTAGGTTTCAGGGCAATTCATTGCCTCGGAAGACCTGCGTGCGGCCGCATAGTTGGGCCTTGGTGCAAGTCGAGCTGAGTAACACGCAGCCCACCTATTCATACCTTCGCGCAACTGACGACAGCACTTAGCGCACTCCTTCAGAAGTTTGCCGTCAACGATACGACCGAGGTCGACATCGTATGCTCCCTTCCGTGCATCGTAACTACGACATAGTGCAGCGCTGCGGTCCATTTCCCTGCTTGCTTGAGCACAATTGGATGGACTCACAGGACCCCATTGAGGGCCGCCGCGTGCCGCATTGTCTTGGCCTTTGATTTTGACCTTGACCTTTTTCACACACTCGAGTCGTTCCGTGTTGAAGTAGTAACCAACACGACATGATTGGCTCGCTTCCGCGCTACCTGTGCTAACGACATTGATGCCGAAGATGAAGGTGAAGACAGCGAGTGCGGAAAGAATATAGTGGCGCATAGTGCACCTCCCTTAGCTTGAATGAGTTGAACTGATTTTCTGAGAACAGAGGAACTAGTTAGATTTAGAGTATATCTCTAAACCTTTATTAACCAATAGTTTAGCATACTCAACCCAAATTGTCAAGGCCGTTCCCTAGGGAACGGCCTTGAGGGGGGGCTCCTCTGCCACAGCGTTTTATGTCGAATTCACTATAGTGAAAGCGAGTACGTTCCATATATTGAGCCGTTCTGTCGACCTAACAATTACAAATGCCAGATTTACTAGCAATGTCGCGTTCATCCCAGAGGCTCTGCCTCTGGGATGAACGCGACCATTTAAAACAGTATCGCCGGAGGGCGATTCCCTAGCTAGCAAAAACGCCTGGTTCCGACCGCGTAATGCCTCGGGATTCTATCCCGAGGATAGCGGGGCGGACGTTTTTAGAGCGCTTTTTTGGATACAAGCACTGCTTCTACGATAAAACGGTCTTCTTTAGCCCCAAAAGTATTACAGGTCGCTAAAGTCAGGCGGGCACCATTGCTAGTCGTAGGAATAGATACAGCGCTAGCCTTAGCCTGATATACCTTATCTACACGATAGGTGTATTCAGTATCAGCGGATTTTAGGGTAATGGTATCTCCCCAAGTCATATTTTGAATACCGTTAAAGGCCTGGTAATTCTTGTTAAAAACGTTGTTTAAGTAGCTTGAGTGGCCAAGAATAAGCATATTTCCATTCTGGTCATTAAGGTCAGCTGAATCCGGGTGACGTACGACTCCCTTAAGGAGCGCAGCATCAAGGTCGGGGATAGACCGAGATGTTGGATTTAAAACGCTTACAGTACGGTCTAAGCTCCCTAGAGTGATACTTATAGGTTGTGCACTGCCATTATTATCAAGTAATACAGGAGTTTCCTCTACTTCTTTAGTGAGGGATGTTTCATCATTTTCATTTATCACTGTTTCTTCACTTTTTACTTCATCTTCTGGAGCTTCTGGCACGAAGTCAATAAAATACAAAAAACCGTAGCCAATCATCATCACAATAAAGAAAACACCCAGAAAAGCGCTGGCACTAGGTAGAATTTGGTTGAAGAAATATGAGAATTTCATTTGTGCACATAATACACGAAATATTGGATTTGTCAATGATTGCTATTGACAAAACAATATAAATAGGTATCATTGTCACAAATTCAGCAGATAACTTAATACTATGAACGATATTAACAATACAGAAAGAAATGAACAGATGGTGAGAATTATGGCTGTCGTCGGTTTTGTTGTATTAATCTGTCTCTTAGCGTGGCTAGCTGTACAAGTTGTACGCTTCGTGCCTGTAGTGTTCTCTTCCCTTGCGGATGTTTTTGAAGAGAATCAGCGTGATTATGCGGAAAATGTTAATAGAGATGACGATGAGAACATTGTTGTAGTTATGGACAATACCGAAACAATCGATGAAGAACCAGTTATAGAGGATGAAGTAATAGTTGAGGAAGAACCTGTAGTAGATACTACTGATCCTTCAGTAGTCACTGGCGATACTCCAGTAGTGACTACTCCGGCACCGATTCAATATAAAACTGTAACTACATACAAAAAACCAGTTTCTAACCCTAATGGTTTTACTGACCTTTCTATGTCCTTTGTTAGCGTAGGTAACCTTAACTCTAACCAACGTTTTGTACCAGGTACTCTACCTGACAACGGACAAGGAGCAATGCAATTTATAGTTAAGAACTTAGGAACTAAAACATCGAGTGATTGGAACTTTAAGCTTGATTTGCCAAATGGTTCTACTATGACATCGAGTGTGCAAAAGCCACTTATGCCTAATGAAAGCTCAACGTTGACTGTTGTGTTCGAGATGGACAAAGATTGGCACAACATAGGCGGAACTGTCCTTGGAGGCGGAGATGTAAATCTCGCTAACAATAGCTTCACTGCGAAGGTCGCCAAGCGATAAATATTTGAGACAAACAAAAAGCGACAAGGTATTGCCTTGTCGCTTTTTGTTTGTCTCATCTTTTTTGTTTAAATATCCAAGTTGGCAGTACGGGCGTT
The DNA here is from genome assembly GCA_020631995.1 of Candidatus Nomurabacteria bacterium. Lineage (GTDB taxonomy): Bacteria > Patescibacteriota > Minisyncoccia > Phycocordibacterales > UBA918 > OLB19. The sequence goes on from JACKGJ010000002.1 coordinate 185,670, forward strand.
CGATTGGATGAATGACTTACGGTTCGCGACATCAGTACCCATTAATACATCAAATACTCTGTCTGCTTCTTCAGCATCATCAATATTAACTTGCTTCAAGACACGATTTGCGGGGTTCATAGTCGTTTCCCATAGCTCCTCAGCGTTCATCTCTCCAAGTCCCTTGTAGCGCTGGATGCGAGCCTTTGAACTTTTCTTTGTTGTTACCTCTGCCTCCACCTCTGCGCCTTCTTCTACTGGCTCTTCAGGAGCATCTAAATCTATTTCCTCGTCTTCTATACCCACAATGGCAAACTTCTCTGCATCAGTATAAGCATAACTAACCTCCTTTCCCTTTTGGATTTTGTATAGTGGTGGTTGAGCGATATATATAAATCCACCATCAATCAGTGGACGGAAATGGCGGAAAAGTAAGGTTAGTAGCAAGGTGCGGATGTGTGCACCGTCGACGTCAGCATCCGTAGCGATAATGAGCTTGTGGTAGCGTAGTCTACTAATATCAAACACATCACCAATTGCAGTACCTAGAGCAACCACTAAGTTTTTAATCTGCTCACTAGCCAACATTTTATCAAGACGAGCTCGTTCTACGTTGAGGATTTTACCGCGCAACGGCAAAACAGCCTGAGTTTTTCGATCTCGTCCCATTTTGGCTGAACCTCCCGCTGAGTCTCCCTCCACAATGAAGAGTTCAGAATCTTCAGCACGCTTAGACTGGCAGTCTGCCAGCTTCCCTGGAAGCGACATACCTTCTAGTGCTCCTTTACGAAGTACACTATCCTTGGCAGCCTTGGCAGCCTTACGAGCCTTTACTGCAATAATCACCTTGTTCATTATCGCCTTAGCATCATCTGGATTTTCCTCCAAGAAAACATTGAATGCTTCACTGAATACAGACTCTACTGCCCCACGAGCCTCTACTGACCCGAGCTTAGCCTTAGTCTGTCCTTCAAACTGAATTTCAGGCATCTTCACAGACACCACAACAGTTATACCTTCAAGTACGTCGTCTCCTGTGAAGGCTTCATCCTTTTCTTTGAGGTAGTTATTCTTTTTGGCGTAGTTGTTTAGGGTGCGAGTCAGTGATGTTTTAAATCCGGTGATGTGCGTGCCGTGTTCTGGGTTATAGATGTTGTTAGCAAAAGCAGAAATGCGTGGAGTAATATCATCTACATACTGCAAAGCAATCTCAACTGAAAATACACTCGGTGCAGGATCGAGCTTCTCGGTATAGAAAATATTCTTATGAATAGCTTTTTGGTGCAAGTTATTGAAAGCTACCAACGAACGTAAACCTTCTTCAAAGTAGAAGCTCATTGAAGGGGCTTCAACACCAAGGTCTCCCAAGTACATCTGTCCTTTAAGGTCGAGAGCATCCATATCAGCTTCAGAAAGTTCTCTAGCATCAATCACTGTGATACGTAAAGCTTTAACCAAATAAGCTTGCTGCCTCAGATGGCTAACGATACGCTTGTATTCGTAGTTTATCTCCTTAAAAATTGAAACATCAGCCTTGAAGGTGATGATGGTACCAGTCTGGTCAGACTTACCTACTTTCTTAACAGCGTACTTAGGCTTTCCGATTTTATACTCCTGCATATAGTACCCACCATCTCGGTGAACTTCTGCAATCATATGCTCAGAAAGTGCATTTACCACAGAACTACCTACTCCGTGTAGTCCACCAGATACTTTATAGCCACTCTCAGCCCCTCCGAACTTACCACCGGCGTGTAGGGTGCAAAGAATCGTCTCGAGTGCTGAGACCCCACTTTGTTTATGCTTGTCTACTGGAATACCACGACCATTATCGGACACTCTGATGTAGTTGTCAGGCAGAAGAGTTACCTCGATACGATTAGCAAAACCACCCATCGCTTCATCACGTGAGTTATCAAAAATCTCCCAAATAAGATGATGAAGACCATCGGGACCAGTGGTACCGATATACATTCCTGGACGTTTTCTAACTGGCTCTAGGCCTTCTAAAACACTGATTGCTGACGCGTCATAACTACCTTTAGCCATAGGATAAAAAACTTTATTAAGTCCTTATATTATAGCATATTCTGATATAAAGTCCCTTCTTAAATATGTACTAATTTTGGGTATTACCGAACCTCAAATCCCCTCTCTTTTATGGCATCGTATACAACTTCCATCACAACGTTTATCTCATCATCAGTGAGTGTTTTTTCGCTAGACTGAAATACTAGTCGAAAAGCATAGGAAACCTTGTCATCCTTCTTAAATTCATCAAATAGAGTGGTGCGGACACGAAGTGGGCCGGCTTTTTCATTTAGTAGCTCTTCGATTTCATTCACACTTACACTCTCGTCTACCCACATAGCTATATCTCGAGTAATAGCCGGGTAAGAAGAAAATGGTTTATAGGTAAAGACTGGTTCTGGTTCTAGTTTTTTATAACTCTGAACTTCTGGTAATTTTGTCAGTAGTTCTCCAAGCTTAATTTCGACCACAGCTTCTGTGGCACTTGCTGTTAGTTCTACGCCTAACGCATCAGACAAGCCTTTTATGGCGTCAGTAACAATAAGGTCATCAGACTTGGCCTTGTATCCAGAAGGACTTTGTACTCCAAGTGCGAGTAGTAGTTCTTCTCCTGTTTCAGTAAAAACTGTACCAATCTCAAATATTCTAACTTGGCGCATTCCTAGAAGATCGGTGTATGGAGCGTTCTTTGTCAGAGCTTCCTTAATGTTAGTTTTCAAATCTCCACGCAAGTAACCCTTGTCGGATGCGAAAGCGTTGGCTAATTTAACTTTGTCTTCACTACGAAAAGAGCTGGTAAAGATTTCAGAGAATCCTTTTTTAATTAACACATCTCTTATGACCTCACTGTAGTAGAAGCGTTGGTTAATTTCAGTTTGTGCAATTGGCTCTGGAATGATTGCAGTAACATGCTCGTAGCCATAAATACGACCAATTTCTTCAATAACATCTTCTGCGATATTGAGGTCTGTGCGCTCAAATGGTGACGTAATTACAAATTCTTCTCCATTTACTTTGTATTCCCAACCAAATCTGTCCATTACCGAAGTCACGTCACTCTCTATGAGTGATAGTCCAAGTACGTTGTTAATTTTTTCTAACGAAACAGTTACTGATGCCTGCTTGCTACTAATATTACCAACTTCACTGTAACCGACTAATTCTCCACCAGCTATCTCTAGAATCAAGTCTACTACCGCCTTAAGTCCATAAGGAACCATCTCTGGCACTATACCGTTTTCATAGCGGGCCGAGGCATCCGAGCGAAGTTTTAGTCTACTGGCTGTTTTACGTGTAGTAATAGGGTCCCAGTTAGCAGTTTCAACAAAGATGTCGGTTGTAGCCTCACTTATACCTGACTCCATTCCTCCTTTAATGCCAGCAATACTCAAAGCTCTTTTGTCTGACAGGGTAGCAATAACCGTATCTTCTTCTGTGAAAGCGTACTCTGTTTCGTCGAGTGCCTTAAGAACCTCGCCTTTTTCTGCTTGGCGCACCAATACTCCCTCGCCTACTACGGACGCATCAAATGTATGAGAGGGTTGACCAATATCAAACATCACATAGTTACTCGCATCAACTATGTTGTTAATACTGCGCTGTCCTAGGGCCTCAAGAGCATCTTTTAGCCACTTCGGTGAAGGCCCCACCTTTACGTCTTTTACTAATGCACCAGCAAATCGTCGACATGACTTAGATTCAACTTTGATTTTTACCAAATCAGATGCTGGAAGTAACTCGGGCTCAGTTTTGAGAGGGTCACTCTTAAGAGGCATCTTCAAAATTACAGAAAGATCTTTAGCAATTCCTCGGTGTGACAATCCCCACATAGCTTTATCGGGTAGTACCTTTACATCGAAGACGGTGTCGTCATCTACTTTCTCGATACCATCAATTTCCCAAGCATAAAAGGTAAGGGCTTCCCCTACCTTTTCTGGCTCTGGCAGAGTGTTGTCGAAATATTTATTTAACCAGTTATAGGATACGAGCATTTTAGAATTGATTAACTACGCGTAGGTCTCCAGTATAGAAAAGTCTTACGTCGTCAACACCGTACTTCATCATAGCAAGACGGTCCATACCCATACCAAAAGCAAAGCCTTGGTAGACTTCAGGGTCAATCCCAGCGTTCCTTATAACATTAGGATGTACCATTCCAGCTCCCATAATTTCAATCCAGCGACCCTTAAGCTTTTCTGGAGCGTCGTCTCCGGTCAGGCGCATATCCACCTCAACTCCAGGCTCCACAAACGGAAAGAAACTTGGTCGTAGTCGCACCTCAGTACTTCCGCCAAAAAACTTGGAAAAGAAAAACTCCAAAGTGCCTTTCAGGTGCGCCAGTGACACTCCTTTATCTACCATCAGTCCTTCGAGCTGATAAAACTGTGCTTCGTGAGTGGCATCTGTTGCTTCATTACGAAAGACCTTACCAGGTACTATAATGCGTATTGGTGGTTTATGGGTCTCCATATATCGTACCTGCACTGGTGAAGTGTGGGTTCGTAGAACGTGGTCCTGCTTACCCTCTATATAGAAAGTGTCCTGCATATCACGGGATGGATGGTCTTTGGGAACATTGAGAAGATCAAAGTTGTAGTGAGTCTCTTCCATTTCTGGCCCTTCAGCAAACACAAAACCAAGTTCAGAAAAAATACTGTTTACTTCAGTAATTATTTTCGACAATGGATGTTTGTGACCTTTCTGTTCCATAAATCTATACTATAACCAATCTTGGTTTATTTGTATCTGGTAGATGTAGCTTCCGTCGTAGACGTATATAGCACCGCCATATACTCGGACCTCCAATTCCTTTCCACTAATAAGAGGTTGGCGATTTTGCCAAGCTCGGTCGTCTATTTCAATAACGTATATTCCACTCTCGCTACCCATTATCACTAGGTCAGTGCTGTTTGGAAAAAAATCAAAGTAACTAACCTTTTCACCCTTACGATCCATCTTAATAGTAGGATCACAACCTTCAAGGTTATCAACAGTTTGTACTTCAAGTGATAATTCATCATCAAGTTCCATAGCTTCCGCGACCTTTACGACACCACTGGCAGTCTTTGTACTAGTTGCTTTTGGTTCATAGCGAGGAAAAGGTGCTGCGCAGTAGTAGTATGGCATATTGCTTGGCGTACCCACGAAACGAGCGTATACATCACCCTTGTCTTCGAATAACATTACTCCACTCCACTCCTTGGTAGTAGTTGCTACGGATTCAGTAGAGGTGGCAGAGGTAAGAGTAGTTCTCATTCTTTCTACTAGTCCACTACTCGTTTCTTCTGTGGTAGTGGCTGTAAATAACTCAAGTAAAGTTTCAAACTCGGAGTTAGCTACCATTGTCGCGGAATTTGCTCGTGGTTCAAGCAGGTACTGGTTAACAAAGGTCACCTTGTCCTGCAGAGTAGAGCTTGCAGTCACAACGTTAACTCCAGCTGGTGTTCGCCAAGGAGTAATTATTTTTACTTTCGGTATTTTAGGTAAATTAAAAGCCTGTGCCTCAGTAACTAAGTGTGAATAGACAGGTAGTTCTTTGACCCAAGTGTGGTGTCCAGGTTTATCGACGTGTACTTTGTGTGTACCTTCTGGAAATCCTTGTGCATAAAATGCTCTACGAAAGACTCGAGTTTCACGTACAAGCTCATCGTTTATAAAAATTTGTGCACCAGTTTTTTCAGCAGCAATGTAGAGTCCACCAGTACTGACTAACCCAGATTCACCAAGTTCGAATCGATATCCACTAGCATACAGAAAAAGAAATGGTAGGGCGGCAACAAAAATTCCGGTCAATAAATAAAAAAACCAGTAACGGTGTCGATATGAAAGAGGTTTGACGTGTGGGGTCATAAATTAAGTATATAGAGAATGATGTATTGGCGTGGAAACGCCTCGTCTACCATCTGCTAGCTTCTAGATTTTGGTGTCACCCAAAAGCCCATATAGCGCCCGAACATTAGTCTAGTCTGAGCATCTAGTCCTGGAATAGAACTAAACACTATCATAGTGATCGGCACCAATATCCACTGCAACGCCATTACCACATAAGCAAAGCGGGACCTTCCTTCAGGACGTTTTGGAATTAGTGAAAGAGAGATCACTGCAGAGATAACTAGTCCAAACATTGCCAAGATCAGAAGATTTCTAACTACGATAGGCAAATTATATGATAACACCGTTTCGTGAAAGACTCGACCACCAAGGAAGATGGGTGCCCAACCAAGTATAAAGAGCATTATTGGGTTGGTAACGAGAGACCAGTATCCTTCAGCCTGTTGTAGAGTAATCTTTATTCTCTTGCCGAGTGGGATGTTCTTGTTTTTTGTGAAGTGATAGACAATGTATACAAAGTTTTCTACTCCGTAGGTCCAGCGACGATGTTGTTTGTAGATGTTTTTTATTGTGCCATAAAGAGTTCCCGCCGTATTGGCATCCATTGAGACTGGATAAGAAAGCGGAATAACATCATATTCACCATCATTTGCCATCATTAAGTTCCAGTAAATACGTGAATCTTCACTCACCATATTGCGTTGCCAGTACCCTACTTCATAAAGTGCCTTAAAAGGTACAGAGTGTGAAGAAAAAGTCGCCATTCTTTCTGGGCGTTCTTGTTGAACCATTTCCCAGAAAGTACTAGACATAGCTACCACACGAGATAATGAGCCAGCCTGCCAAAGGTTGTTGTTAAAAAGAGGGACTGGTTGGTAAGAACTCTTCAGAGGATTCTCGGCCGTCATAAAATGCCAGATTAGACAATTGAAGTAATCTGGATAAAGGACTGTATCTATATCAAAGTTAGATACTAAAACATTTTCATATGGAATATTTCTAGCGTCCAGAATTACCTTACGACCTTCTTCGACAGCATAAGCCACATTCGAGCCTTTGCCTGCCATTTCGCCTGGTACATTGGCAGGGTGAATAGTAACCAAAAAGTCGGCAAATTCACTACCGTATTGTTCTTTCAATTCTTTAGCTATGGCTTGTGCACCAGCTCCCGCTCGCTCTTCAGACGCCAAAATGACACTAATCTTTTTCTTGTCGTAGTGCACTTGAGACAAAGACTCAATGGTAGAGCGAGCCACTTCAATAGGTTCATTATAAAACGGAAACACCACGATATGGTGCATATGGTCATATTGAAAGCGCTCAAGCATCTCAGACCAGTTTAAAGTCATATGGTGACGCAGACGTCTCCAGTTGTGTCGAAGGTGATACGAAAGAAAGGCAGTCTTAAGTACCCAGTAGATTGCAAAAGCAATAATGAAATATGCCGCCAAAAATGGTGCATAAAGGGAGGCAACTACCACACCTATTAAAGTGCTCCAAGAGGCAAGACCAGGAATAACCTCTAATAAGCGGTAGAGGGCCCGATTTTTGCCACTGAGCTCTGTGGCACGACCTACATGGAAGTCAGGCCTTTTAGCGTACGGTAATAGGTGTTTGTTTTCCTCCATAGATATCAACGGGAGTATAGACCGAATATCTAGTTTATGCAAAGTATTTGTTAGTTTGTATAGTCTATTATAAAGTTACTTATCCGATTAGAACTAATAGAAATATGTGGTATATTATGTGACGTAAGCCGAGGTAGCTCAGTTGGTAGAGCAGCCGATTTGTAATCGGCCGGTCGCAGGTTCAAACCCTGTCCTCGGCTCCAGTAGCAATATGACGAATAAAGATTTTTATTCAACAAAATCATATCGACATAAGCAGAGCGAAGCAACAAAGAAGCAATGGCAAACAGGCATTTACGACAATCAACGTAATCGTGAATCCAGATCATGTCGAAGAGTAGATTGTAATAATTGTTTTGAAGTTAAGGCTTCAAATCCAAAAAAATACTGCTCACAACATTGTGCTGCGGTAGTTAATAACAGTAAGCGAGTTTTTTCACAAGTAACGAAGGAAAAAATATCTAAAGCCTTGGCCGGAAGAACCTATCCAGAGAGAAAGTTTATTAATGCACTGGGGAAAGAACGAGAATATCGAGTTTGCCTAAATCCAGACTGTAGAAAAGAATTCTTTACTACATATTGGAGACCTTCAAATAATCCGACGCGGTACTGTAGCGTGCAGTGCTCAAGTCATGTGAATGGAAGTAAACCCACTTCTCCCAGGGCAGCAAGAGCTAAGGCTGGTGTTCGACCTGATATTGATAAGAAAATTTATTTCTTTAGTCGATGGGAAGCGAATTATGCGCGAGTTTTAAATCTAACCGGCATAAAATGGATACATCAGCCAAAGCGATTTAGACTTAAATCGCAGTACTACACTCCAGATTTTTATTTACCAGAGAGTGATAAATATATTGAGATAAAAAATTTTCTTTCTGACTACTCTTTAAAGAGAGACAAAGAGTTTAGGGAATTATATCCAAAGCTTGAACTGGAGCTTGTTCTAAAAGAGGACTATAAAAAACTTGAGGAAGAATTCGCAAACGTAATTCCTAATTGGGAGTTTAGTAATTCAAAGTGGACAGGTAAATGAATATTACTCAATCATTCATCGACCGTTCCTTCCTATCCTCCTTTTCTTCATCCGACAATGCCGTCGATTTCTTGTGCTCGGCAATGTGATGGAGGTGATTTTCGCTATCACTGCTTACCACCTTCGCAATAATTTTATTTTTGTGACGTAGATTGTTGAGACGTCTTTCCAAGAAATTAATTATAAAAAGAGAGGCGCTAAGTCCTTGATGTAGGAGGTAGTGCAAAAACAATCTAAAAGAAGAAGCGCCAAAGTACTTTTTCCAAACTCTCCAGCCCTGCCCCCTTTTCTCAATCTGTAGATCCAAATATTTACGGAAATTTACTAGGAAAATTCTCTTTCCTTTTGCCGCTTCGGCTTTGTAGATAAAAAAGAGTATAAGGGATAGAACCCCGCTTACTGCCATTATGTAAAGAGAAATTAGCATAGGTGGGAGTATAGCACGAAGCAATTTGTAGGTTTTACAGGCCTTATTTCACCGAGACTCGCTTGAACTCAACGATAGAAACCTTTTCGCCAAACTTCTGAATTGCTCCGTTAATCATTTCACCAATAGTGGTGTCTGGATTTTTGATGAAAGGTTGCTCAAGCAAAATTTGTTCCTTGAAGTAGTTATTCAACTTCCCTTCCATTATTTTTTCTTGCATTTCTGCCGGTTTGTCTTTGATGTCTTCTGCAAAAACTTCCTTGGCCTTAAGCATTGCTTCCTCACTCACCTCATCTCTTGAAAGAAACTTTGGATTAAGAGCTGCTACATGCATAGCAACATCCTTAGCTAAAGTAGCAAATTCCTCATTCTTTGAAACAAAGTCAGTCTCAGAAGCCAGTAAAACCATAGCGGCTACTTCGTTGGTATTGTGTACGTATACACCAACTGTGCCAGCTCCCAGGGTGCGGTCAGACTTTTTGTCAGCTGCTTCTTTACGCTTCTGCTTAAGAATTATTAAAGCCTTCTCCTTGTCACCTTGTGCTTCTTCCAGTGCCTTCTTACATTGCATTACTGAAATACCTGTTTGATCTCGTAATTCTTTGATAACTGATGAGCTAATTTCCATAGAAAAAATGATTATGAGTTAATAAAACAAAATCCAATCAGGTCTGTGAGGGATGTTATTGTGCAAGTGGACGACGGGCGCGCTCTGTAACTGGTTTGGCAGGAGTAAAGTTTGCCTTACCTTCCTTGTATGATTCTACCAACTCATCGAGCACTAGAGATACGCTAGCGCGTAAAGTATCGTTCACAACAATAGGATAGTTAATTTCCTTAACGTTGTTATCAGAACTCATAATACCGATAATTGGAATGTTCTTTTCAATAGCCTCAGCTACAGCTAACTTGTCGTAACGTGGGTCAACAACAACTAGCATATCAGGGTTCTTCTCGATTGCTCGAATACCACCGAAGTTATGGGTGAGCTTTTCTAGTTCACGATTTAGTACTACACGTTCCTTCTTGGTGTATTTTCGCTCTAGTTCACCGCTTTCTCCCATACCTATAAGTTCAAACAAACGAGCTACTCGCTTTCTTATTTCAGTCCAGTTAGTAATCATCCCTCCTACCCAACGATTCACTACGTAAGGAGCTTCGATTGATTCTGCTCTGGTCTTAACAAGCTTAGCTACTTCTTCCTTAGTACCAACAAAGACTACCACCTTTCCGTCGGTAGCCATTTTCTTGATAGCCTCTTTAGCATCGTTTAGGAGTTCAGCTGAACGTTCTAGATCGAAGATATCGTTACCCTCTTTAGCGCCAAATAAGTAAGGCTTCATAGAAGGGTGACGACGGCTCTTTTTGAAACCAAAATGAGCTCCGGCAGAGAATAAGCGGTCGATTAGATTTTGGTTACTTGAAGTGGTTGACATATATACAATAAAGTTCGCCGATATTAACACGATATACCTTAATCTGCAACCTCATCTCCGGCACTAGCTTTCTTCATAGCTTCAATAATAGTATCCAGTCTTCCAGCCATTATTTCTTCTAGGTTGTGCCAAGATTCTTTGATGCGGTGGTCAGTAACACGGCTTTGTGGGAAGTTATAGGTTCGGATTTTCTCGCTTCTATCCCCTGTTCCGATTTGGTTTTTCCGAACTTCTGCATGCTTCTTTGCCTCTTCTTCCTCGTGTTGCATCTCAATCTTTGCAATTAGTAAAGCCATTGCCTTTTCACGGTTTTTAAGCTGTGAGCGCTCAGATTGTGACCGTACATCTATCCCGGTTGGCTTATGGATGAGTCGCACGGCAGATTCAACTTTGTTGACGTTTTGTCCACCAGCACCACCGGCTCTTGAGTACTCCATCTCGATGTCAGATGGATTTATTTCCAATAGTGGCTTACGTCGCAGTGGCAAAATCGCCACTGAACAGGTTGAGGTATGAATACGTCCAGCCTTTTCAGTTACAGGGATTCGTTGTACGCGGTGTACACCGGTCTCGTGACGAAATGCCTCGTAGGCTGCAGGACTCAGTATTTCAAACGACGCCTCCTTGTACCCACCTGAAGTTGCTTTCGACTCACTGTTAACACTTTTATCCCAACCTTGTGTCTCAGCATAGGTTAGGTAAGCAATAGCAAGTTCCTCAGCAAAAAGGGCTGCTTCGTCTCCCCCTGCCCCCGCCCGAACCTCCAAAACCACACCGTATGGCTTTTCATCTTCCTCTTTACCAGATTCTATAATGCGCTCCATATCCTCAAATTGATTTTGGAGGGTTTTTTGAAGCTCGACTATTTCAGCTTTCGCCATTTCTGCCATTTCTGGATCAGTACTGGCTAGTTCTTCTGCTTCTCTGAGTTTCTCTAAATAAGAGTCAAATTGAGTACTCAAAAACTGCGTGCGTTGGTTTTCACGAAATTCTTGTAGTTTGTTAGCGTCAAATTCCATATGTCAGGACATATTACCTCAAATAGGACTCTGCACAAGAACAAACAGCTCTTTAAAACAGAAACGCTCTGCTTATCACCGATGATAAGCAGAGCGTTTTGTATGTCTTGGGGATAGACTCAGAAGTCTATTTACTCTTCTTTCCGGCCTTAGCAGCACGAGCCTTGAACTTCTCGAGGCGCCCAGCAGTGTCCATAACCTTCTCTTGTCCAGTATAGAAAGGGTGAGAAGCGCTAGATACGTCTACACGTACCAATGGGTACTCCTTTCCGTCAGTCCACTTGTCAGTTTCAGTACCTTCAATATTGATGGTAGAACCTAGCAAAAAGCGTTCGCCATTAGAGTTGTCGACGAAGATGACTGGTCGGTAGTTTTCTGGGTGGATTTCCTTTTTCATATAAGTGGAAGAACTATAGCAAATAATCTCAAAAAATCAACTAGGTTTAACTCGACTTGTTTTTTCGAATGGATCGTCAGTCCATTAACCAGCATCAAGAGTTCGAATTTCAGCCTCTAGACGAGCCTTTTTCTGCATAACTTGGTCTCCGTAGAAGTGATTTCTAGGATTATTAATACCATTCCATCCAGAGTAATAACGAATAGCAGCTGTCCATTCAGCGTCATAGTTACCGGCAGCGGCGCCATTGTCTCTCATAAGAAGTGAGGTCGCCAAAAAGGCGTCTTGGTTTCTAAATGGACTAGATGGAGTATTTATTCCAAGTAGTTGACGAATCGAATCTTGAGAGGCGTTATATACATAAACATCGTCTCCGGTATTAACATACCCTCCATATAATGCCCAAGTAGAAGGGATAAACTGTGAAGGACCCATTGCTCCTCCCCAACCATAAGAAAGCGGGCAAGATACTTTTTGAGTATTAATATCAAACCCTAAAACATCAGCCATAACAGTGAAGACAGGAACACTTCCAGGACCCATAGCAGCTCGCCCGTTAGCTATTTGATTGTATGTACATTGCCCAATGTTGGAACCAAACTCAGACTCTTGCTCCAAAATAGCCAAAATAAATGAAGGTGACACACCGGTTTTGGCTCCTGCAAATTTAGCCAACTGAACTGCTTCAGTGAAAGGTATGCGCCCACCACCACCGGCAAGGTCGAACAATGCGGCCCTTAGTTGTGCGGCAGTTCTTTGGGACTGAGCCAAGTGCTGTTGGTAGACTGCTTCTTCGCCTTTTGTAACTTCCAGAATTGTTGTTTTTTCTTCTTCTTTTTCTTCGATAATAGCCTTTTGTGCTTCTTGGAGTTGTCTTTGGCGCGCTTCTTCAAGTTGCTTTTCCTCTAAGGCCGTCATTTGTTCTTCTGTATCTCGTCTGATTTCAGCCAGTACTTGAACAGATTCGCGGAGTGAATTGTTGATTGTTCGATAATCTTCAAAGTTCGCAAAGAATTCAGAAAAATTACTATTGGTAAGCATTAATTCTGCCAGAGAGTTGTCGTCAATTTCTTGAGTTTTTCTGATCAGTGAACTAATGGACTGCTTCTGCTTTTCTGAGCGCTCATCAAGCACAGAAACTACAGCTACCTTATCGCCAATTTGATCATTAAGTTCTCGGATAGCAAGTGATCTAGCTTGAATGCTAAGCTGAGATTTTTTAATTTCTGCTTCAAGGAGACCGACGTCACGTTCAAGGGATTGCCGTTCAGCTTGCTTTAATTCAACTAGTCTTTGCTGAGCAAGAATCTGTTGGTCTATCTGACTAAGTAAAGCCTTACAAGCTGTCTTATCCGACTCACTAGCAGTAGCACCACTTATTTGGGAACAGTATTCAACTGTAACGGCAGCAAAAACACTACTCGGTGCAACAACAGTCACCAAAAAAACAAAGGTCAAAAATAGTATCCTCTTCTTCATTGTGGTTATTATAACAACAAAGTGCGGGCACTAAAAGTGTCCGCACTTTGTATCTGAGAATCAGTTAAATTATTTTTCTGTTTCTTCCTCTGTTTCTTCCTTGCCCTTCTTCTCTACTTCAATTGCATCCATATCTAGAGAGACTGGCTCCTCCTCTTCTTCCTTGGCTTCAGCCACAAAAGCTACAGTTTCTTCAGGATCGTTTGTCACAGTTACTCCGTCTGGAACATTAAGATCCTTAACGAGAATGGAATCTTCGAAAGTATTTAATGAACTTACATCAACTACAATCTCGTGAGGAAGTTTTGCTGGCTTACAAGTGATTTCGACTTCGTGCAGTGCCTTGGTTAGTGAACCTCCAAGCTTAGTAGCTGGTGCTTCACCAGTAAACTCAAGAGGAACGTTAACTGTTACCTCCTTACCCTTCTCAATAGCATAAAAATCAACGTGTTCAACACGACTTTTTACAGGACTGTATGTCACATCCTGTACAAGCACCTCGATGTCTTCTCCAGCTCCGGTAAGTACTAATACGCTAGATTCACCGGCCTCTTTAAAGATCTTATCAAACTCCTTAGCATCAAGAGAAATGGTCATAGCTTCGTGCTTTGGTCCGTAGACCACAGCTGGAAGCTTCCCCTCTGCTCTTAGAGCCTGGAGCTTTTTGCCCTTCTCTGTTCTTTCACTTATCTTCAATGTAAATGTCATGGTGGAGCAATACTACCATACAATATCTCTTTTTCAACAGCACGAACCATAAAAGTCAGCGCGTCGGGTTACACTGTAGTTATGTCTGAATCATATGATTTTGTGGCCATTGGGGACATCACCACCGATGCCTTTATAGAATTATCCAAAAAGGACGCGCACGTTGTATGCGATATAGAGGGCAAACCTTGCCAGCTGATGATGAACTTTGGCGATAAGCTCCCCTACGAAGACGTGAAGGTGGTACCAGCTGTCGGTAACAGTCCAAACGCAGCTGTCTCAGCCCACCGTCTTGGTCTTCGAGCCGGATTAGTTACTAACCTCGGTCACGATAGAAATGGAAAGGATTGTCTAGATGCACTACGACGCGAGAATGTCTCTACTGAGTTTGTTCGGGTGCACGAGAGAAAAGTGTCTAATTATCATTACGTGTTACGTCTTGGAGCTGAGCGAACAATTCTCATTAAACACGAAACATATCCGTACACTCTACCGGACTTTAAGGTACCACCCAGGTATCTATACTTTTCTTCTATTGGAGAGAACGGTGTTGAATTTCACTACGAAGTAGCAGAGTATATTAAGAAACATCCAGAAACCAAACTAGTCTTCCAACCCGGCACCTTCCAAATCAAATTAGGTAAAGAGACTCTAAAGGACTTGTATGCTGTCGTGGACATATTCTTTTGTAACAAGGAAGAGGCGCAGACCATCCTCGACACAAAAGAAGACCACTTCCCTAAACTCCTAAAGGCTTTGAAGGCCCTTGGGCCACGGTTGCCGGTCATTACCGACGGGCCAAAAGGTGCCTATGTGGAAGACGAGGACGGCATTACTTGGCATATGCCAATGTATCCAGATCCAAAAGAGCCAGTTGATCGTACTGGTGCTGGCGATTCATTCGCCTCTACATTTACCTCAGCAATTATTTTAGGTAAAACTCCAGCCGAAGCTTTATCTTGGGGGCCGATTAATTCTATGTCAGTAGTCCAATATATCGGAGCACAAGAAGGATTGCTTACCCGTGAACAACTTGAAGAGCATTTAAAGAATGCCCCACCACAATTTGCTCCTAAAAAAATTAGTTAAATTTATCTCTGGTTCATAAAAGCGGTGAGGCAAAGCCTCACCGCTTTTATGAACACTCTCCTCTCACCTTGTAATGAATTACTTCAATAAAAGTAATTATGGAGTAGTTGGAATCGGGTCCTCAGCTGGTGTGGTTGGTTCAGGTTTCTTAGTTGATGCTTCGGGAGTGGTCACTGTGTCCTTACTAGATTCATCAATTTGGGTATCGTTAGTACTATCTGCCTCAGTTGATTCAGATTCATTAGAGATAGTCTGACTCTCGTCATCAGTTGTTGCTTCGCTATCATTCTCAGTGTCTGGGGACTCACTAGTGTTCTTTGTTGTGTTATCAGCTTTGTTCGTTTCGTCTACTATCTCGTCTACAGGCGTACTTATATCATCAGTTTCATCAGCACTTTCTGTGCCCGTGACATCTTCAGTATTTTGAGGTCCTATGTCGTTCTTAGTGTCTGACGTAGTCTCAGGCACAGGCTCCGATTCTGGATAAACTGCAGGCTCGGTATTTGTTTCGTCAAGAATCTTGAGTACCTGTTCTTCTGAAAGGCAGGTGTTACCAACACACAGTAATTCAGTATGAATGACAGTGGCAGTCAACTTCTGCACCACAATCTCCACAATTCTAAGCACTCCATCTACAAAGGCCTGAGCTAGCTCTATCACTCGCTCAAAGAGTGAGTGAGCTGAGAACGGTTCAGTAGAAGAAGCAGTTGATGAAGCGTTCTGGTAGTAGTACGCCATCATAGAGTCACCAAGGTCTAGGTTAACAAATACTTCAACCGTACCTGGTTCTTCTGCACTAAATGGTGCTAGAGCGTAACCAATGACAGCGTCACCTATCTCTGCTTTACGAGCTACTCCAGGAGTACTAGTACCCATAGTGATTAAGTCACCGATAGCTATTACGCCGCCATCAATAGTTACCTTCACTGGTACACGTCCTGCTAGTGCTATTGGTACCTTTAGTGCTCCTTCATTAGCATTGTCGTCTAGGACGATACCAGGTTTAGTCGCTACGATACCTACTACTCGCTCTCCCGCCATACCGGTAGCTTTCTTAACGTAGCCAGGACGTTCTGTGTCTAGTGCTACTACGTCACCGGCTTCGAGGTCACTTTCTGCTGTGGCGTACATTTCTGCCAGGTCGGCTCCACCGGTGTTTTCTGCGACGTATGAGATGTATGCATGGGCGGTGCCGGAGAAGGAGCTTCCTAAATTAGAGTACTCATTTATATCCTGCCCAGTAAAGCCAACCACAAACATTTTGGTACCGTCAGCATTAAAGGCTAAGTCTTGTGGTTGAGTGTCCTGACTTACTACACTAAAGGAATCGACGAAGGAGGCAGTCGAAACATCAAAGCCAGTACTAAGATTGTATTTATTGACGTCTTGTCCGCCATAACCTACTAATAACATTTTGGTGCCGTCAGGTGAAAAGGCGAGGCCTTGTGGTGTAGTATCCTGCGCTGCCACACTAAAGGAATCGACGAAAGAGGCTGTAGATAAGTCAAATCCGGTACCAAGGGTGTATTCGTTGACGTCGTTGCCAGTTTGACCCAGTATGAACATTTTAGTTCCGTCTGAGTTGAAGGCGATACTCCATGGCTGAGTATCCTGACCTGATACACTAAAGTTACTGGCATAGACAGCAGTAGAAACATCAAAGCCAGTGCCAAGATTATATATATTGATATCTTGTCCACTGGAGCCAACCACAAACATTTTGGTACCGTCTGTATTGAAGGCGAGATCGGTCGGATAAATATCTTGCGCTGTCACACTAAAGGAATCAACATATGAGGCGGTCGAAACATCAAAGCCGGTGCTGAGGGTGTATTCGCTGATGTAATCATTGACATTACCCACTACAAACATTTTGGTACCAGTGGGGTTAAAGGTGACGCCTATTGGTTGGGTCTGTTGCCCGGACACACTGAAAGAATCAACGAAAGAGGCATTTTGGATATCATAACTAGTATCTTCTGCTACTACAGTAATCGAACTATCGGCACTCACTACACGGTAATTTTTGTTACCTGCCACGGTAGTCATTACGGTTTCACCATCAATAGTTAGGATGAGTTGTCCACCAGTCATAGCAGTCGCATCCAGCACTACTTGCACGGTTGATGTGGCGTCAAATGATGTAACTGCATTCCAAGTACTGGTAGCTGTGAAGGTGTGTGAAAGAACACCATCGTCAGCCGAACCTCCAGCAGAGATACCAAGTGATGAGGTAGCTACCCACTGCAAGCCTGAGCCGGTTGACTGAAGTACCATACCAGCCGAGCCAGCTGAACCAATACTATCGAGCAGTGAACCAGTTAGTGAAAGGCTACCAGAGACAGAAAGGTTGCCTGCGATCGTAGAAGTAGCGGTCGTAGATGAGGTGGTGAAGTTGTCGAAACTAGCGGTACCTTCTACGGTGAGCTTCGAGGACGGTGTAGTGGTACCGATACCGATATTGCCCGAGTTGTAGTAGATGTCTGAGCCAGTAGATGTCCATTGTGAAGAGACCTTACTAGCCCATTCTGTAGTACTTGCTATCAGCGGGATACTGTATCCAGCAGTTAGTGAAGTAGCTCCGGTAGATGAATTGTATGTGAGGCCGGTAGCTGAGTTAGAGAATAGGTTGCGGATGTATGAAGGAGTGAGGGCGGTGGTTGAGGCAGCGGCTGCGTCCCAAGAAGCACTGTTTGCTGTGACGGTGTTGTATGTGTTGTTCCAGTTGGTTGTGCTGGCTGTGAGTGGGATGTTGTATCCAGACGTTAAACTAAATACACCAGTTGAAGTAGCGTACGAAAGACCAGTAGCAGACGATGAAAGAGTGTCGCGGGCACGTGCATCAGTGAAGTATAGATTACCGTTTTCTGTAATGTCTCCAGTGTCTAGTACTACTACGCCGATTTGACCGTTTACAGAATCTACTGCACCCCCTCCGGAAATTCCCAACGAAGAAGTGGCAATGTTACTCCAAGCAGAACCGGTCCAAACTAACAAATTACCAACAGCCTCAGTCATTGAAGCAACATCTGACAAATCCTCTAGAGAAGAGACATTGCTAGTACCACCTCCGCCGCCACTATTACTGGTATCGATATTTTCGATGGAGCGCATTATGGCGTCGACTTGTGCGTCATACTCTTGTCTAGTGACAAAACGAGAAACATCCACAACCCCATCCTTCACTATCACCTCTTTAATAACCTCACGTTCAAGAGGATAGGTGTTCGAGTAGTACTCATTAACGATTGTGGTTGGAGTACTGTTAGTAACCACCTCCATTTGCTTAGTAGTTGTGGAGGAAACTACTTCGGTTTCAGGTTCTTTGCTGGCCGGAGTTATAGCGTATTCAATCGATTTAGTAATACAGCCATATCCAAACAAGCCTTTAACATCACACCAAAACTCTGACCAAGCGGAAGAGGATACTTGTGCAGCAAGGCTTTTGTTTAAATTGTTGTAACCATACTTAACAACAGGGGTACTAAAATACACAGCAGAGAAGATAAAAATAACAATCCCTACTAACAAAACACCCAGTATTTTAAAGCGAAATCCGCCCTGGTTCATCGGTTAATTATAGCTTGAGGAAGAAGTTTTTTTTATTGTAGTGTGCACAAGGCAGTGAGATAAACTATATTGTTTTAAATCTCCCTACTCGTAACTTTAGACATAAATAGTAACTAAAACTAAAAATTTATCTTAAAAAACCTTTCTTCACTGCATCAATTATTGCGTTCTTATCCATTTTGTAGTGAGCTATGAGCTTGTCTGGTTCACCAGATTGCCCAAACTCATCATCTACTCCGATCCTAATCACTTTTGTTGGTCTCTTTTCACTTAAAAATTCAGATATAGCACCACCTAGACCACCAATTTTTTGATGTTCTTCTACGGTTACAATTAGATCGTGGGTTTCAGCTAGATCTAACACTGCCTCAGTGTCGAGAGGTTTAATTGTCGGTAGGTGTAGTAGTGAGACACCAAAGCCAGCCTCATCGAGCTCCTTTGCCGCCAATAGTGCCTCATAAACTAGGGAGCCAGTTGTAATTAAACCAATTGTATTTTTGCGATGTTCGGTCATCTCTACGAGTAATTGACCTTTACCAAATTCAAATGGACTTTCTTTTGTTGTTACAACAGGTACTGGTGAACGCCCAAGGCGGATATAAACCGGACCAGTGTATTCAGTGGCCCACAGTACAGCCTTTCGAGCTTCGTGGATGTCGCAAGGGGCTAAAACCACCATATTCGGAATTACTCGCATAATGGCAATGTCTTCAATAGCTTGATGAGTAGCGCCGTCCGGCCCTACCGACACTCCACTATGAGCTCCAATTATTTTTACGTTCTGGTCGTTATAAGCAATGGTAGTACGAATTTGCTCCCAGCTACGGCCAGGAGAAAACATTGCGTACGAAGCAATAAAAGGAATCTTCCCCATTGCAGCTAGGCCAGATGCCACTGAGGCCATATTTTGCTCTGCAACTCCACACTGCACGAAACGTTCTGGAAACTTATCTGCAAATAAGTTTACTCGAGTTGATTCTGTTAAGTCTGCAGACAAAGCCACAACATTTAAGTTTTTTTCGCCAGCTTCTAACAGGCCGTCACCAAAGCCATCACGGTTTGGTGCACGCTCTATGCCGTCTTGAAAAAGTTTTGGGTTTAGATGTGAAGCGATTTTCATAAAGAATTAGTCAAGATCGTGATTTTTGATACTGCCGGAAAGAGTACGGAGTTGTCGGAGCGCTTCCTTTCCTTGGTCTGACTTCTTCACCATATTTTCTGGACCCTTGCCTGGAGGATTACCATGCCAACGATAATCTCTCTCAAATATGTCCACACCTTTGCCGGGAATAGTGTGCGCGATTATGACAGACGGCTGGCTGTATACGGCTTGCGCCTTCCCTATTGCGTCAGCTACCATTCTCATATTGTGTCCATCAACTTCCTGCACATCAAAGTTAAAGGATTCAAATTTGTCGCGAAGTGGCTCAAGAGGCATTACGTCTTCAGTGTCGCCGTCAATTTGTATACCGTTGCGGTCTATTATCGCAACTAAGTTATGAAGTCTTTCTTTACCTGCCATCATTATAGCTTCCCAAGTCTGTCCTTCCTGTAGTTCGCCATCACTCATAAGGCAGTAAACATATTGTGATGTATATTCATTATCCATCCTAAGCCCTATGGCCATACCTAGAGCTTGCGAAAGACCACTTCCTAGCGGGCCAGAACTAGTTTCAATACCTGGTAATGAACCACGATGCGGATGTCCTTGGAGTCTGGAGCCAAATTCACGAAGAGTGAGTAATTCTTCGACTGGAAAATACCCACGATGTGCTAATGTTGCGTATAAGACTGGGCAAATGTGACCATTACTAAGTACCAGCCTGTCTCTTAGTGACCAATCTGGGTCTTTTGGGTTGTGTTTCAAGATATGAAAATAAAGTAGAGTGAATATGTCAGCCATACCAAGAGGACCTGCGGTGTGACCACTCCCGGCCGCCATTAGCATTTCAATAATGCTTTGGCGTATAGCATTGGCAGATAACTCCAATGACCTTACCTCCTCATCTGACAAATTGTACATCTTTGTAATTATAACTCCTTGTGACTTTTATTCCGACACAATTTTCAACAGCTTCTCGTATTGAGCTTTAGGGTCTGAAGCTTTAAGTATATTTGAACCAACAACAAAGCGATTAATTCCGGCTGCTTTTAAAGACAAGATATTTTCTTCATTTACTGCACCATCAACGCTTAAAGTTTTATTAGGATATAGAGTATGCAGTGTTGCGACTCTTTCTAAAACCCGTATATCAAATGGTTGCCCCTGGCTACCGATCTCATTTATGCCCATTAATTGGATAAAATCCACTGAATCCAAATATGGATAAAGGTCTTCAAGTGGAGTGTCGTTATTAAGTGATAGTCCAATCTGACAATTAAACTTTTCTTTTAAGCTAAAAATTTCATCTTTGTCAGTAAAGCTTTCAAGATGAAAAATTAATCTAGTCGCTCCAGTTTCAGCCCACTTTGCCGCAGCAGTCGTAGTGTCACTAACCATTAAATCTATCTCAAACTTTCTATCACTCAAAAACTCTGATGCTTCCCGAATATCCCCACTTGGCTCGTATGGCCAAGAAATATCTTTGACAAACTTTCCATCAACAACATCAATTTGAATATCTTCTGCAAAAGAAAGAATCTCTAACTTATCTATTAGATCCTGGAGAGACTTCGGAATTATGGCAGGGATTATCATGATCCGACGGAGAGTATACAAAGAGTGTCATCACCTACATTTGAAGCAACGGTACCATCTAGGATACAACTTTTATCATTCCCCTCCATAAAATATCGAATCGAATACGCCTTACCGAAGTCTTGATGAATATAGATCATTCCCTCATATTCAGTTCCTCCACCTTGTCCAAACATCTTAGTTTCACCATCTGGTATACGGCCCATATACAGAGGTGCTATTTCAGCATTTACAGCTGCTCTTTCAAAGAATCCAGTACCGTTTGCCCAACAACGATTATCAGCATAATCCCCAAGACATATTGTGGCAGTCTCATTATTACCAAATTTTGGATAATGACCTTTGTCGGAATAATAAAGATCAAAAGCTTTTTGATACTCCTTGATCTGAGAAATTCGTGCTGTATTACGAGAATGTTCGCGACTTTCTGAAAGAGAAGCCAATACTATTGCTCCGATTGTCCCAATTATGGCCACAACTACTAAAAGTTCTATTATTGTAAACCCGGATCGTGAAGAATTGCGCATAAATAGATTTTAATGGTGTTTGGCTTTCAGTTCAATGTAATTTATACACCGCTATCAATCTTGCGTAATCGACGCTGGTGGCGTTCATCATTTGAGAAGCTAGTGCTGAGCCAAAGGCTTATTGCCGTTTTTGCTATTTGTTCATCAATAAAGCGAACTCCTAAAGAAAGTACGTTTGCATCATTATGTTCTCTTGAGAGAGTAATTATTTCTTCCGGACCGCCATAATAAACTACTGCCCTAATACCGGAATACCTGTTTGCTAGTATCGCTTCACCAGCACCTGACCCACCTAATATAATAGCCTTAGCTTCACCACCTTCTTCTTTTAAATTACTAATAGCTACCGATATAAAATCTGGGTAGTCATCATCTTCGTCGTAATTGAACGCACCACAATCCACCACTTCATAACCAAGTTCTTCAGTGAGAAAGGGTAACAACATATTCTTAAGTTCAAAGCCTGCATGATCTGTGGCAATAAAAATTTTCATCGTGGTAGAAATTATTTGTTATTTTAACTCTGGTTAGTATCTTGGGTAGGATTAGCAAGATTTTTTACAACCGCACTAATGTGTTCAGTTAAAGTGTGCACGTATGACGCCTCGTTATCATACCAAGCTAGTACTTTGACCAAGTTGCCATCTACAACTTGAGTCATACCAAGGTCAGCAATAGCACCAAACCTAGCACCTATGATGTCGGAAGAAACTAGAGGCTCGTTAGTAACCGCAAATACTTTTTTCCAGCGGTCTGATTGCGCAGCTTTGGTCAAAGCCTGATTTACTTCCTCTACGGAGGTCTCGCGGGATGCAATGAAAGTAATATCCACAATAGAGCCAACCGCTACAGGGACGCGGATTGAGATGCCATCAAACTTCCCTACTAAGTCAGGGTAGGCTAGCGTGGTAGCAATAGCCGCACCTGTAGTAGACGGAATTATGTTTTGTGCAGCCGCTCTACCGTCACGTAGATTCTTTTTACTAGGACCGTCAACTAGAGATTGTGAGGCCGTGTAGGCGTGTACCGTATTTAAGATTGCCTTATCGATACCGATGGTCTCCTTTAAGATTCCAACTAAAGGCGAGGCAGCGTTAGTGGTGCAGGAAGCATTTGAAGTAATTTCGCAGGTCTTAAAAGCTTCTTCATTGGCTCCAATCAGTACAGTAGCTCCCTTTATGTCAGATTTGGTAGGGTCATCTTTTACAGGAGCGGTGATAACAACCCTTTTTGCGCCGGCCGTGAGATGTGCCTTGGCTTTCTCATAACTATTGAAGACACCAGTCGATTCCACAACCAAATCAATGTCTAGTGATTTCCAAGGCAATACAGACGGATCTTTTTCGTGAGAAAGAGCAAGCTTTCTTCCGTTAACCGTCAGTCCATCTCCATTAACCTCAACAGGAAATGGAGCGTGACCATACATAGTGTCGTATTTTAAAAGGTAGGCAAGGTTTTCCGGTTGTCCCAAATCATTAATAGCGACTACTTCATAGTCGTCTCTACCTTCCGACATCCTAAAAAACGTACGTCCAATTCTACCAAAACCATTGATAGCTACTTTTAGCTTTGCCATAGCTATATTTTACAACAAACCCGAGCAAATCAGGTGTTGATAGTAAAAACGTCGCTCGTCCTATCTCCGCCGCAAGCGGACGGAGCATTAGGCGAGCGAACCAGGTGATTTTGCTAGATAGGGTGTCGGCCTCCGCCGACCTTGGTTATAAAAGTCACATTCATCCTTGCGACAATGCCGTCGAGACTGACTTCGACATTGCTAGTGAAACTTTAATCTTTATTTATATGAAGGTACCTTTGGCTGACTATGTTCAATTTCTATTTCTTCGAATCGTTGTATTTGTGTAACCAAGATTGAGCCTTGCTTAACTGACTCTAAGACCGCTAAGAATCCAACGATGTACGTATGTTTCTCAGTGGAATCTGCAATCAATTCACTAAACTTTAAGCGAAGCTGACTCTCTATCCGCTTATGTAGTCTGTCTATCATTTCTTCCAGAGAGACAACTTTCCGCACCTGCACCTTTGGCTTAACTATCTTGATAGGTAAGTCAGATACGACCCTATACATCGCTTCGTGGAGTGCTGCTTTTGAACAAAATTCGTCTGGAAGGAATAGTGGTTTTCGTTCTGGCACATACTGACGCTCATGCATTACTCTCTGTCCAAAAGTTTCCGCTACGGTTGCGGAAGCCACACGATAGATTTGGTACAGCTTAAGTCGCTCTTCTAGCTCCTCGATGCTACTTTCCTCTTCTTCAGACAATTCCAAAACAGGCAGAAGAGATTTGGATTTAATAAGAAGCAGTGTGGCCGCTAGAGCTACGAAGTTTGCAGTACCAGGGAGTGACATCTCCTGCATTTTTGATACCTCTGCCATATACTCGTCGGTCACTGTTGCGAGCGAAAAGTCATTAATCAAAAGCTTACGCCTTTCAACCAAGTCGATTAGGAGTTCGAGTGGCCCTTCAAAAATAGGGGTCTTAATGGAGAAATTGGTGACCATTAATTAAATGATATCACGTCAGGTTTGGGAAGTACCCTTCTGTTTCCATGTCATTGTTAATGACATCACAAAATCTGTCTATATATGGGAAGTCCTTAGTGTATGGTTTTTTAATTCTGATTGAGTCAGCTTTAGTGAAATTATTTTTGTGATGGACACTAATGTATGAAGGTTCATCCATACACTCAAATAACGGCTCAGCCTTGTCTATGGCTTTAACAAAACAAGCCTCCTTTGTCTCTCGGTTTTCCTCTTCATTAATTAAGCTTTCTGCGTCAACGCGTAGTAACTCAGGCATGTTTGCAAATAAATTCTTGAGTGCATTCTTTGCCTCTTCACGATCGGTATCAGTTTTACGGTGAGATATTACATCACCCGTCTCAATCTCGTCAGCATCGTGCCAGGTGATTAGTTGTTGGATTCTGTTGTAGTCCCATTCGCTATTTACATCCTCTAATTTTATAAAGTAACTAGACAAAATGTGCATACCATAGATGTGTTCTGCTACTGACTCAGTATGAATCTCCTCGTGTCTATTTAAAGCATATCGAATTTCTCGCTTCAGTCCATATAAATAACGCAAACGACGTGCTTCCTCAAGAACAAACTCGTCATCCTCCATTATTCTTTTTCTAGTTTCTTCTAGAGTCATAATTATTAAAATTTCTCTATGAACTTAACCAAGAGTCGAAGAGGTTCACCAGTTGAACCTTTGGCGAGTTTGTCGTGGGCTGCGGCGTCCATTCTGGGAGCAATATCAAGGTGTGCCCAAGGTATACCTTTTGGCGCAAAAAATGAGAGGAAAGCACCACCTTCAATTGCCCCGCCAAATTTAGAGAAGTTAGGGTGAATGTTTATTACATCAGCTCGAGTCTGTTTGAGAGGTGCTCTATGTTCATCCCAAAGTGGTAGTGGCCATACGTAGTCTCCACTTTCCTCTCCTAGAGTTTTCAAAGTTTCTGCTAACTTATCATTGGTACCCATTACAGCACTAGCTACCTGCCCAAGAGCTACCATAGATGCACCAGTCAGGGTTGCAACATCAATAATTGCTCTTGGTTCATAGCGCTTCGCGTAGGATAGTGCATCGGCCAAGATTAATCGACCTTCAGCATCAGTGTGTAAAACTTCAATTGTCTTACCAGAATGCGAGTTGATGATATCTCCAGCTCGCATCGACTTCTCAGATACGGCGTTTTCTGCCACTGGAATCAGAGCAACAACATTCTTTTTGAGGCCTAGTTTTGCCGCAGTAAGTACTGAAAGTGCCACTGATGAACCACCAGACATATCCATATGCATTTCGTGCATTGAGCCAGATGGTTTCATATTAAGTCCTCCGGTGTCATAGGTAACTCCTTTTCCGATTAAAACTACTGGTTTCTCAGTACTTTTACCACCCCTATATTCCATTATGATAAAGCATGGCAGGTCGTCGGCCCCTTTTCCCACCGCCCACAGAGCGTGGAGACCTTCTTTTCTAACCCTTTTGTCATCAAAGACTGTCACTTTAACTTTTGTGCCTTTGGCAAGCTTTTGTATTGTTTCACCGAATATTTTAGGGGTTAAATCATCTCCAGGTGTATTGGCTATATCGCGTGCAATATTCACGTGCTCACCAATAATGATTCCTTGGTCTAGAGTTTTCTTATTTAATACGCCACACACTAGGACTTCTTTTATAAGAGTTTTGCTTTCCGGCTTAGTCTTATATTTTAGAAATTCATAACCTGCAATGATTAGGTTCTCCACCAGTGTTGCAGTAACCCATTCTTGGCCATAATCAGAAAGTTTCGTGAATTCCTTTATGGTCGGTACATCGAGTGTCAGGAATTCTATCTTGTGACTTTGGGCGGTCCTAGCGATGTCCCTCACTAAGGCTATAAACTTTCGTGGAGTGATGTCCGCCGCTTTACCCATTTTGAAACGAAGTTCAGTAACACCCTCTGCAGTTTCTACAAACCGGTGACCTAACTTACCTTCAGTTAAAACCAAACGAGTATATTTTTTCGGTGCCTCGGCTACCTTTTTATTGCTTGTTGTTATCTTCATCATCTTTGCTTAATAGTGTGTCAATGCGATTCATATCACGCGGAAATAGCGTTGCCTCTTTAACGTTTTGCACTCCACAGAATTTAGCTGTAAGGCGTTCAAGACCCATACCCCAACCTCCGTGTGGTGGAATTCCGTAGTTGAAGGCTTGCAAATAAAAAGCAAAGTTATCAGGATTGAGTCCTTTCGCAACGGCTTTTTGTTTTAATATTTCGACATTATGTACACGTTGTCCACCGGTAGTTATTTCTACGCCTCGGAATAATAAGTCGAAGCTTTTTGTAAAGCCTGGATCGTTTTCGTCTTCGTAGGTATAGAATGGTCGCTTACTCACAGGATAGTGAGTAACGAATACAAAATCACTTCCCAGCTCTTTACTAGCGTATTCACAGAGCCACCGTTCATCCTCTGGTTCTAAGTCAGGCTCTGATGTCTTGTCCACTCCTGTATGCTCCTTGATTAAGGATTGCACTTCACGCAACTTCATATGGGGGAAAATATCACCATCAGGAATTTTTGGTAGTTCAACATTAAGTAAAGCAAGATCTCTCTCGTTACTAGAACCAAGAGCGTTACTTATGTAGCGCATCAAACCTGTCTCAACTCGCATTATGTCAGTATGGTCTTTAATAAAGCCCATCTCAGCGTCCAGTGAGGTGTATTCGCTTAGGTGTCTAGTAGTAGAACTCTTTTCTGCCCGAAAGGCGGTGGCGAAAGTGAAGACTCGTTCAAATACCCCCACCATTATTTGCTTATAAAGCTGTGGTGAAGTGGCTAAGAAAGCATCCTTATCATAAAAGTATCCAACCTTAAATACCTCAGCCCCTCCCTCAGCGTCACCGCCTACTAACTTCGGTGCCTGAAACTCTGTGAACCCTTCTTGGCGCATATATTCGCCATAGGCTCGTGTGATTGTGGCTTGGATATTGAAGATAGCTCGCTCCTCTTTTCTCTTTAGTGTAATAGGACGATTGTCCAAAAGTGTATCCAAGTTAAATTCACCATCCAAATCAAATGGTAACGGTTCAGCTTTGTTTAGAATTTGAATTTCTGTAATCTCTAATTCAATATCACCATTTTGGACTTTATCGTTAATCATTTTCTCTGGACGTTGATTCACCTTGCCAGTTACAAACAGACTACTCTCTGGAGATGCTTCCTTAGCAATTTCGAGTACTTCTGGTTTACCAAACACAACTCCTTGAACAACACCAGTGCGATCTCGGAAATCAAAGAAGGCCATCTTTCCTTGGTCACGTCGCACATCAACAATGGCACCTATAAGTACTTCACTCCCAACTTTATTTTTTAGCTCCTTAATTAAAGTTCTTTCCATAGTTATAAAGTTACACCAATCTTTTTACGGACCTCTACCATTTTAGCGTTAGCACGAGCCCGAGCTTTCTCGGCACCTTCTTTTAAGACTGACTTTATTTCCTCGTCAGTAATACTTTCGCGCTTTTCTCGCATAGGAGTAATCAACTTCTCAATATCGTCGAGTAAGGCCTCCTTGAGTGTTTTGTAGCTACCTTTATTTTCTTCATATAGGTTCACTAGCTCTGACTCAGGTCGAAAGAGTTTATGTATGCTGAAAACATTTTCCGGACGCTCACCTGTGGAGTCAGTCACAATACCCATTACTGCCTTTTGTACTTCTTCCTTAGTTCCAAACAGCGGGATAGTGTTCTTATAGCTCTTAGACATCTTGGTACCGTCTGTACCCGGAATCACTCCAACACCTTCTAGAATCATCTCCTTCGGAGCGGAGAAAGTATCTCCATAAGCAATATTAAATTTATTAGCGGCTTCTCTAGTGTATTCAACATGTTGCTTCTGGTCCTGTCCGACCGGTACCACTTCAGTGTCATACAAAAGTATGTCAGCGGCCATCAGCATTGGATAATTAAACAAGCCGGCATTAGCCTCCAAACCTTTGGCTACTTTGTCTTTATAAGCATGAGCAAGTTCTAAAAACGGCACAGTTACTAGACATTCAAATATCCAAGCAAGTTCGGTGTGCTCAGGTACATCAGATTGCTTAAAGATAATGGCTTCACTCGGGTCGACTCCGACTGCCAAATAGTCTCTAATGACATCTTTGGTGTTCTGGCGAAGCGTAGATGGGTCCTTAATGGTAGTTAAGGCGTGATAATCCACCACCATTAGATGACTATCATAGTCTTGGTACAAATCCACAAAAGGTTTCAGTGCCCCAAAGTAGTTACCCAGATGGAGAGCACCTGAAGGTTGTAGCCCGGTCAAAAGT
This sequence comes from Candidatus Nomurabacteria bacterium, assembly GCA_020631995.1. GTDB lineage: Bacteria > Patescibacteriota > Minisyncoccia > Phycocordibacterales > UBA918 > OLB19. The sequence continues at coordinate 214,364 of JACKGJ010000002.1, forward strand.
CGCTTTTTCATAGGGAAATACTAGCAGAAATACGCTAAAACACGAAATACCACTTGCTAGATTTTGTTTAAATGGATGCAGATGTACTTAGTTGGAGGAATTTTGGCGACAGAGCCTTAGGTAAGCTAAGGTGACAAGCTAAAATTCTGAAACTAAGTACAAATGCGACATTTTAGCGAAATCTATGTCCACTTTGCTTCTATGCCGTTAAGCGGCATCACAAATGTAAATGTCGAGCCCTTACCTTCACCCTCTGATGCAACGGTAATGTCTCCTCCCATTCCGTTTGCCATAGTGCGGGCAATATATAGACCAAGGCCAGTACCAGTTACATTTATTTCATTAGCATTTTTAGCTCGTTCAAATTTTTGAAAAAGTGTCTTTAAGCCTTCAGGTGAGATTCCAATACCTTGATCAATTACATCCACATAAGCCTTTTTCTTCTCTTTATCTTTACGAACTACCACGGTGATAGTGCCAGTGTCTTTAGTGTATTTAAGTGCATTGTCGATAAGGTTTTGTACTATTTGTCTGGACTTACCAATATCAAGTTTCACAGCCACGCCTTCCTCGGTCGCGGGCTTAAATTCAAGTTTTATGCCTTTTTTCTCCGCGACAGGTACTAATTCAACAACCACTTCATTAGCTAATTTCTTTAAATCATAGTCAGCAATTTCATACTTCATATTTCCGGCTTCAATGCGTGACACGTTAAGATAGTCTTCAATTGAAAGAGCCATATGACGAGACGCATCAGATACGTGAGTCAAAACCTCCTTTACTTTCGGATTAACTTCACCGTATGAACCCTCGATAATCATCGAAATATATCCACGTACTGAAGTCAGAGGGCTTCTTAACTGATGAGAAGCAATGGACACAAACTCTGACTTCATCTTATCCAAGCGCTCCAAACGCACATTCACTCCAGCCAACTCAGTGGCCAACTGTTGCGCTAGTTGCTTCTGCTCCACTTCTCTTTTTACACTTCGAGCTAAAACAAATCCAATACCAAGCGTTAGAAGAACAGTCGCTACTGCAATAATCTGAATATTTTCTACCTTCCTTATAAATAATATGGAAACGTTCAAAATAACTAATGTGGTAATCAAGGCTTGTGTTGCCAAAATTTTCACATTCAATGCGTTGTAACGCACAATAAGGTAAGTAAGAAATCCTGCAAATACTGGCATACCAAATAGTCCGTACTGACCAAGTTCCCAATCAACCTCAAAACTCCCTAAGATGTTTCCAAGTGAAAACAAGAACAAAAATGCAGTAATCCCAAAAGTTGCTAAACGAACAGAAGTTCTTTTGCTCGGTGCGACTTTATGAGCTTTGTAAAGTCCATAAATAAGTATCCACGCCAGAACAAGTATTTCAACGTTATAAAGATAATATTGCCAAAGTGGACCTTCAAGCGCTTCACGATAACAATTTGTATAATCATAGCCTGTTAGATTGACTGAAGTGTGTGCAAAAATTAGCAAGGGCACAAATAATGCGAAAATAACCAACTCCGCCCTCACACTTGGATACCTATCCTCTACGAAAGCATAAATAAAATACAATGCACCGACGTATATTAGAAAATCAAAATATATTAGGATTGACCAGAAAAACATAGTGAATTCTGGCTTTTCTGTTGCCCATAGTATTAGGTCAAAAAAACTCCAAATTGAAAAAACCACCGCCATAAAAAGCAGTGCACGGTTTGCTCGTAATTTCCAGTTCTGTAAAAAGACAAACGCAGCTAGTATTAATATGGCAATAGCAGGGAAAAGGTGCGAGTAGTATATAAAATTGCCAAAGACATTCTCAGAAAATATAAGTAACGTGGCTTGGTCCCAGCCACAATATGTTGGATCAATGACAATGTTACTTTGCATATTAACTTTATTCTTCTAACTCAGGTAGACCGTCATCATTGGTAAAAACTTGATAATCCTTTTGGAGCAGTAACTCGTTAAAACACATCCAAATAGATAGCGCTATATAAACTGCTAATACTATACGTATTAATGCAGTTTGTGTTTTTGTAGTTGAATGTTCGCTCATATGTTTGTACAAGTTTCGCTCTTTCTTTAAGTATAGTATAAAACCACTCGCCATTTTTGGAGTGATCATTCATTTGTGTATAACAAATTAAAGCCTAAGACTTACCTCGTAGATAGTTCTCGCGAAGAGTTTGAAAATATTTTGGTACATAAGGCAGTAGCCTTTCATACTGCTGTTCTGATAAGAGCTGTATGGCACCTACCTCTTTACGACAACTTGCTTCACCACAACTACAGTTCATAACCCAAGGTAATTCATCATCAGTACTAGAATAATCAAAATTAAGCTCCTCTCCAGGCTCAATGTCACGTCGTGCTACAAATTCACGAGAAGTTCGCAAGCCTAAATTAGGATTGCAGGAATGATTTATATGATTGAAAAACGGAGCTGGTTCTATCCAGATATTTTTACCAACGGAATACCAGTCAGGATAAATGTAGCACTCCTCAGGAGTTTCAGCTTTAAAAAAGCGTGTAGGGCCATCCATTAGAAAAACTAGGCCTCCCTTCTTAAAGGCTTTTTTAGAAAAAAGTCCTTTACCCTTTACTCCAGCATCCTTAATTAGAAAATTGTCCTTATTATTTTTAAATCCGTAAAGTAAAAAAGTCCTAACCTGAGCTAATTGGTAACTTTCTTTAAATAATTTGAACCAGTCAATTGGATTGAGGGATTTTCTCAGCATATGCTCTGATGTGACAAATAAGTTTAACATTGGCTTAACTGAAAACAAAAACCGCTCCCCGGGACAACTATGTCTCGGGAAGCGATATATTATTCCGCTGGCATCGGCTGAACCTTGTGCTGTCTCGGATAAATGGCCCGAAAAGCAAGGACTGCCACAACAGCGTGGAGGGCAAAGAAGTAGATAGGATAGAAGCTCTGCCAGAGTATGTTATCCGTGTCCCTGAGGAGCACAGAGATGAACATACAGGCATATGCGACACACCAGATTATCCACATAGTTGGACGTTCACTTTCTGGCTCCTGCCAGGTTGTGCGCCAAATGGGAATGAACGTAACGATTGTAGTGCCAACCGCAATCGCATTTGCCATTTCAGCCAAATCAAACCAGAGCCAGATTGCAAGCGCGACAGCGTCGAAACTTACAAAAGCCCAGTCCTGAATTTTTGGCTTGTGATAAATAACACGGCCAGTACCACGCCGACGCTCACGCACTTGCGAGAAAAAAGTCGCAGATGTGATAGCAACCAGCCCTAGCACACACGCAAGTGGCAGAAGCGACGTTGACCAATGTGAGTCAGTCATATGGTCGTAGGTCTGCCACTCGACAATTCCGCCAAAGAGCCACATAAACCACGTGGCTACGTTCGGCTTAACCTTCTCAGCGAACACCTGTTGTGCGTACATACCGTACGCCAGCAGATGTAATGAGAAGGCAAGTATTCCGAAAACTACAGCCCACATGGGTGCCTCTCCTGTTTTCAATACACCCCAAAATTGGGGTATTTCTGTCGTTGATTATGTCACAAAATGAGTAAAATAGCAAGATGTTATCCACACCTTCGCTTAATCAGTTCTATATTAGAAACATCACCGCTAGCGGTATGACTAGCCACAGAAAACCTAGCTTCTCAGTCAGGAGGAATTCGGGTATTGGTGTACCAATATTAATGATTTCCCCCACCGGTAGGTAGTGTAGGCAAAGCGTCATCACTAACACCATCGCAGCCACAGCCAAGAAAATCTTCTTACCCAATGACTCAAAGGTACCTTCCAAATATTCACGGGGCATCAAGCGAGAAAAAAGAATAGTGCCCAAGATTGAAAGTGTTACAAATATGGCCACCGACATCATAGCCTCACTCTTGTCACTCCCTGCCTTTTCTATCAGTGTATTTGTGAATGGAAAAAAGGAGTGCAGAAAGAGTCCGAAGTACATACCCATCATTACATTGATGAGTCCTTGGCGACCTTTAAACATTGCGATGCCGAGCGCAATACCGAAACTAGCCAGCAATAGTATCCATCCTTGAACGAATGAAAGGACATCAGCGAATTCCATATGAAAATTGTAGCACCAGAAGCCAGTATGGAAGTGAGGAGGAGTTAATAAGTATCAAGACAGAACAAAGCGCAAGGCTTCGCCTTGCGCTTTGTTCTACTTATTTCTTGTGACTACCGTTACTTTTTATATACCTTCTCCTTTTAGTTCTTCAATCAGCTTCTTAGCATTTCGAGAAAGTTTGGTTGGTAGTTCTATTTCAATCTTTACCAAGAAGTCCCCACGACGGTTTCCTACCGGCACTCCCTTTTCTTTTATCCTTAATACTTCGTTGTGCTGAACATTTGCTGGGACAGTTATTGTGACCGGGCCGTCGAGTGTTTCAATCTTATACTCAGCACCGAGTAGTGCATCAGTAAGTTTGACTGGCAGTGTTTGATACAAGCTATTTCCCTCTCGCTTAATCTTCTTATCAGGTTGAACGTGAATCTTGATGTATAAGTCTCCAGGAATAGCTCCCTGCATTGCTTCACCTTGTCCAACCATTCGAATTACTTCTCCATCGTTAATACCACTTGGTACTTTGATCTTAATTTCAACCGGCGATCTCTTTACTCCAGTGCCAGTGCAACTTCCACACTTCTCCTTTGGTACCTGACCACGACCATTACACTCTGTGCATTCCCTTACAGTTGTGAAGCTTCCGAGTACGCTCTGTCGTGACTCTCTAATTCTTCCTTGCCCGTTACAGACCTTGCAAGTAGTCATCTCTGAGCCAACCTTTGCTCCAGTCCCCTTACAAGTCTCACAAGTATTATGTTTGTTTAAGACCACTGTGCGTTCTGTGCCAAAAATCGCTTCACGAAAAGGTAGTTCAATATCAATCGATACATCATTACCTCTTTTTTGACGCCTAGCACCGAACCCTCCACCGAACACGTCTCCAAAGTTCTCGAAGATGTCTCCGATATCAAATTCCATTCCATTAAATCCACCAGCCTGTGACCAGTTGAATCCGTCGAAGCCTTGATTACCACCACCTCCACCATTAAAGGCTCGGCCATAAGTGTCATACTCAGCTCGCTTCTTGTCATCATTAAGGACTGAGTAGGCTTCACTAACCTCCTTAAACTTCACCTCATCCCCAGTCTTTTTGTCAGGGTGATATTGTGCAGCTAACTTACGGAAAGCCTTCTTAATCTCATCTTTGGTGGCCTTTTTTTCAACGCCAAGAATTTGATAGTAGTCTTTCATTTTCAATTAGAGATTTAGTAAATGGCCTAATAATGGTATGAACCACCACTTTATACGTGAAGTCTACTCTTTTTTGTCAGTATTGTCCTCCTCGGGCTTTTCTGTAGCTTCTTCTGCCGGTTTTTCAGGCTGTGCCTCATTACTTTGCTGTTGCAAGAGTTCGCCAATCTTAGAAAGTTCAGCTGAAAGCTCCTGAGTCTTAGTTTCGATATCTGCCACAACATCCTTATCTTTAACTTCTTGAACTTCCTTAATCTTTGCTTCAATAGAAGTTTTTAGTTCTGCTGGTACCTTTTCAGCGTAGTCACGCAGTGACTTTTCAGCAGTGTATACAGTTTGGTCGGC
>JACKGJ010000003.1 GCA_020631995.1 Candidatus Nomurabacteria bacterium
TACCTCCAGCTTCTTTAATCACTTCGTGCCCAGGTTGAAGGTAAAGATGATATGTATTGGCGATAGCTACTTGAGCCTCTACCAAGTCTTTTAAATCTTCTGATTTGAGACTCTTAACAGTTCCTTTGGTTCCCACCGTCACGAAAGCCGGAGTTTCAATATCTCCGTGTGGGGTATGTATGATACCGGCGCGAGCCATAGAGCCAGACGCGCGCTTAACAATTTCAAAAGAGATAGGAGAGGACACTGGTGAAAATTTGAAACTTATTTAACCTCCAATAGTTCGATAGCGTAAACAACAGTAGCATTGGCTGGAATTGGGCCATAGCCTTCTCTACCGTAAGCCATATCAGATGGAATGATAATGATTCGCTGTCCACCTGCCTTCATTCCAATCATCCCTTTGTTCCAACCTTCAATCACCTTAGTGTCTCCAACCTTAAAAGAAAAACTTGTTCCCTTCTTGTAGCTATTATCAAATTCCTGGCCATTCTGGAGAGTACCAATGTAGTTAACAGTTACTGTGTCTCCTTCTTTCACCTCCTCTCCTTCACCAATCTGCACATCAGTCACAACCAGCTTATCAACTCGGTTTCCAACCAACGCGTTAGAAATTGCGTCCTCTGCTCCTTCTACACCATTCTCTGAAAGAATGACATTAGCAGACTGGTCGTTCTGTTCAGCACTTCGTGCCAAAATATTACCAGCATCGAGTGTTCCATCAAATCGCATCAAGAAAAGCGCCAAAGCCATTGCTCCAACACTGAGTCCAATACCGATTACTTCATATTTGTGAATCTTGATCATATTTGCTTTCAGACGTAATTATTCCTTCAGAATAGAACAATTTAGCGGTTATGTCAAAATATATGCCCAAACTAATCTTCAACCGACTGGAATGAAATAAATCCAGAGCTTATCTCACTCGCTAAGTCCGGATCACTACGATTAGCCAACTTGTTGAGAAAAGTGTGTTTTACACCTCCCATCATCTCATGTGGCTGAACTCTTGCTGTTGTACTCTCCACTGGAATTAGCTCTATACCCCACATATCGGAGTGTTTCACTACTTTAATCAATAAGCCTTCTTGTACTTCAGACGTCCAATACTGATCAAAAATGAAGTTGCCAAGCGAGTAGAAGATAAGACCATCTTTATATTTCTCCACATTCTGTACCACGTGTGGATGATGTCCAACTACCAAATCAAAACCAGCATCGATAAGTTGGTGGGCCAAATTTTCTTGAGCTGTATCATTTTTTGGCTCGTACTCTGTACCCCAGTGTATGTAAGTGACAACTAAATCTACTGGGCCAGCAGAGTCCACTAGATTTTTAACTAAAGAAATATCAGGCTTGCCGTATGTGGCATTAAGATAAAGCACTAATACTTTCTGCCCCTTTACCTCAATAACCGACAAAGAGGAAGTAGAGATTGCAATAGCGTGACCATATGCTTTGAAACCATACTCCTCAAGCGTCTTTACAGTATTCTTGTACCCAGCAACACCAAAATCTAGTGAGTGGTTATTAGCTAAAGATAAATAAATTGGACTCTGAAGTCTCAACTCACCTAGCAGATCTGGTCTCACTGAAAATTTCATTTCCATATGCTGTGTCTGTATGTGATTCTCTGGTACTGCCGCCTCGAAGTTCATTACCACAGCATCTGCCACCAACACATCTCGAATCGAGGAAAGAGAATAACCTTTTTCTTTAGACAAGAGTCGCATCTCTACGTCCCTAGCCAACATAACATCACCGGTGAAAATGATACTTATTGGTTCTTCATTATTATCAGGAGAGAAATTAGCTGGCTCCAGAGCCCACAAAATAGGGAGACCAATTGCTTCCGTGATGCCAAAATTTAGAATGGCATACATAAAAGTTCCCCCGCAGAAAACGGCGGATAAGAATATTGATACTAGTAAAACCCGTGTATGCACGGGCTACTTATAACATCTTCAGTACAGGCTTTCCACTTATCTATTTAGATGGATGAAAGAATCCAAACCCAGTCATATACATCATCCCAAGCACCAAAGTGATAGCAACCAAAATGGCAATGACGAAGATTGAAAGTACCTGCCAATGATACAGGTTTCTACGACTGATACGAAGTGTCTCGAGTTCGTTAGAGTCAACCTGTACATCAATACCAAGAAGTGAATGTATAGCTTCTGGACTCAACTTTTTATCTGTTAGGAATACATCGTGAAGAGTATCCACACGACTCTTGTGGGTATTGATGTTCTCACGTAATACAGTGATCGCCGTTTCCACATCTTCCTTATTCCAACGAGCAGAAATAAGAACCGAGCGAATCTCTTCATCAGCAGCTGTTGGAGCCACACCATTTAATTTAAGTATCTGCTCGATATGGGTACGATCAATCATATATTTTATTTAAACCCTTCCATCGGCGTTAGCCACGTGTTGTGAGTATATTTCTAACAATACGATAAACACACTAGTAATAACCGGTCCCACCACAAATCCAATCGGACCAAATAACGCCAGTCCTCCCAGAACAGAAAGCAAAATAAGGAACGGGTGCATAGGGTGAGAACGACTGACCAAGTATGGTCCGAGAATATTGTCTAGGAATGAAACAGCCACTAAAAACCAAACCAGCAAACCAATACCAGTTACATAATCACCAAACACAAATGAGTAAATAGCGGCTGGTACGAATACTACTGACGGACCAACGCCTGGTACCAAGGCTGTGATAGCTACTATCGTTCCAAACAAAATCGCTCTATCAAATCCAAAGACTGAAAACCCAATCGCTGCTGACACTCCTTGAATGATTGCCACCAAGACGGTACCAGTTGCGACTCCTCGTACAGCCGAACCCATCCGACGTAATATCAAACCATCTTCAATGTCTGCCAAGGGGCTAATCTCAATTAGTTTGTTAGTGAACTTTTCACCATCTCTAAAGAAATAGAAACAACCAAATACTGCAATAAAGAATGAGAATAATGTAGAGGCAGTACCCACAAAGATAGCTCCTAAGTTACCAGCAAACCATTGAGCTCCTTGTCTTAAGTAACTAGCGAGGTCTATCTGCAAGCCAGGAATAAGATTCTGCAGTACATTTTCAAAATTATTTAATGTATCAGAAAGAGAAAATTGATTACCATCTAGTATGCGATAAATAGATACAGCCTCACTTACCAGCATCGAAGTAATCCAAAATAGTGGAAGTACAAAAATAATTATGACCAAGAATGTAGAGATGAGTGCGGCAGCGGTTGGATTACGTCTTGGAGTATAAGCCAAAACCCAACCGTAAATAGGATAAGAAATGGTAACAATGACAGCAGACAGAGCCAAGGCTGTAATAAATGGAGACATCATCTGCCACAGTAGGTATCCTACGATACCCATTAGGCCGAAAAAGAATACATACTCCACTACTCTATTCAGTAACATATGTCGATATTATCACATTTTTGAACTTCCACATCTAATTGAGGCGACTATTTCAATAATTTCTTTACGTCTTTAATTTCCTTTTCCAGTAGTTTTTCAGACACTGTCAAAGCCTTATTCAGGCCATCTACTGCCTCTTTCTCCTTTTTGGTCAGGCGAGTCTTTTTATTAATAGCACCAATTTGATCGTATATCTCCTCACGCAGTGCTGAAAAGATCCTAAGCATCTGGGTCTGTATATCCTCTGCTTCGCGACGCAGGTCAGCTACTGCAACCGCATAACGTTGACGCTCATAAATTAAGTAGCCAAAAGTGAGTAGCATCAAACCAGCCATAATTGCAACAAGTAGTGAGGCTGGCTCGCTGGCTACATAGCCAACTGGATTAACTCCAGGATCTATTGTGGTTGGAGGGAGTGACAAAACTGGAGTAGTTTCAGAGCGAAGATTTCCGGCCATATCATAAGCTGTCATTCTTATATTTTGCGTACCTTCTCCAGCAATATGAGTGAAGTAGCCACGTCGCGCTTCTTCCACACTCACTTTTTGTACAGAAGCACCATTCACCGACAATTCAAAGTGTGACAAACCAGAAAGTTCATCGGTAGTTTCTGCAGACACTATCACTCCTTGCTGATTACCATTATGTAAAGCAACCTGAACACTAAAAGGTTCGGGGGCAGTGTTATCAATCATCACCTTATAAGATGCGAAAGGTCCCCACTTCTCATCGTTCTTAAACTGAACGTTTAGATACTGCACCCCTTCACTCCATTCTCCCGACTTTACACTCAAAGAACTAACTGGTGGACGATAACTTTCCATTGGTTCAGTCTCTGAATCACTTACCACTTCTGCAGCTACCGCCACCACTTCTTCTGGTAGTGGCCAAGTGAAAGACACATCACCTGCCTTGTACCACTTTTCTGGATCTGGATACTCAACAGAGAGAATAGTTGGAGCGTCAGGTCCACCAACATAAAGCTCATCGAGATTTACCTCGCTTGCTTGTGCCGAAACAATACTCGGCATCACCACGTAAGAAACTAAAAGTGCGAATGTAAGAACACGCATGAATTTGTAATTTAATTATCACACACTTCACGCGTACAAAACTAAAAGAGCAGTGGATAAATTTATTTATTTAAGATTAACTCTCGGTATATCATTCCAGCTCGTTGTATATCTTTGTGACCGAAAGTTATGATTATGGCTCCAACTTTCTTTGTAACGAGCGCGTCCAATAGTAATGCTGTCTCTCCCCAAACTTTTATTTACCGTATCGATGACTGACATTAGTTTATTGTCGTCCTCCTTTTGTGAACTAAACAAATCTAACTGCATATGGTCGTCAGCAGTTATCTGACTCAAAACCACCCCGACTTTTTTATATGGAACATCTTTTGTATAGATAGTATGCGCTAACCTCTCCACTTCTCGCAAAAGTACGATGGTATCGTTGGTTGGATATGGGAGCATAGACTCAGCTGTACCTCCTTGCAGTACCCACTCACTATAGCGGTTTGTACCAAGAAGTATAGATATCTTTCCAGCCTTAGTATGACTACTGCGTAACTCCTCCGACGCACGAGCTGTGTGATAGGCAAGGGCCTCCTCTAGGACAGCCAAGGAGGTAGTGGTTTTAGAGAAGGAGCGAGTGCTCATAATACTTTTCTGCTTTACCTCATCGCCCTCTGGCATTTTGGCCGGTATTCCTGAGAGTTCAGAGCGGAGTCGCGTGCCATTCACTCCAAATATTTTTTCTACCCTTGAATTATCAGCTGATAGAAAGTCGGCAACGGTGATTAGATTATGCTCACGCATTTTCTTGGTAGTGGCACCACCCACACCCCATATTTCAGACATTGAAACCGAGTTCTTTTGATTTTCCCAGCCTTCTAAAGTTAGAACTGATACTCCACTACCACGCTTCTCTAACTCACTAGCATACTTAGCAAGAGTCATCGTCGGAGCCAAGCCAAAAGAAAGTGGAATGCCTATATTCTTTTGAACCAGAGTTTTTAGTCGAGTGAGCTCTACTTTCGCCTCCGCAACACTTTTCAATTCCATTTTGAAAAAGGACTCATCTACTGAATATTGGTAAATCACACCAAGTTCCTCGCGGAGAGTATCCATCACTCTTTTAGAAATGTCGCTATATAAATCAAAGTTGGAAGAGAAGATTGTAACTCCAGCTTTTTCAAACTCATCACGGACTTTAAAATACGGCACACCCATTGGTACACCGAGCTCTTTAACCTCTTGGCTTCTCGCTACAATTGCTCCGTCGTTGGAGGAGAGTACTACCACCGGCTTATCCCAAAGATCAGGCCGAAAAACCCGCTCGCAAGAAACGAAGAAGTTATTGCAATCTGCTAGGCCAATGTATTTCACTCACCTATTATACGCTTTTGAAACTTAGGATTGACATATACATATTTATATGGCAAAATTCACCAAAAGATTTATATGTCTAACAAATACTCAAGGTCTGGTGGAAAATTCAACGGTAACCACACCACCCTTATACCTGCAGCCTGCACTGTAGCTGATGTAGCAGAAGCTTGCCCAGCTGTTACGAAAATTTCTCCTGGTTTCATAAAAGCTGGACTCAAGTCAGTGAACGGCATAAGACGAGTCAAAATGACCGACGATAAATTATGTCTCTTGCTCTCCGTACGGGACAATACCTCACACCAAGAGATTTATGTTTACGTAAACGATATGCAGAAAGCTAAGCTGGCTATAGCCAAAGGCGCTCGAACTGCAGGACTCAACATATCATTTGGCGCTGATTAGTACTGAGAAACAAAGCCTGTCTCAAAATGTTTGTATAGAAATATAAACTACCATCGGTACTACCCAAGTAAGCCAGTCAATTACACCTTTCTTTCTGGATTGAGAGTGTTTCTGCAAATGAAATTCTTGAATGAATAAAGCAACAATAGCCGTCGCCATTAGGACATACAGAGCCGTGTCACTTCCAAAGAATTTTTGTGACAGAAGTGTGGCAAATACTATAAACAGTACTGCCCCAAGAAAATGAAAAGTTGCACGATAAAAAGTTAGTTTGTATCCAAAACGCTGTGGACCATAGGTTTCAAAAGCGTTATTTAGTGCATTTAAATAAGAGCGCCTGCCCCTAACCCACTGTCCTTCAATTTCATTTGCAAAAGGATAAAGTCTGTCCGGTATTGTCTCTATAAAATCATAGAGTTGAAAAAATAGCTTTCGCATCTTAAGTAATATTATACCTCAATCAGTATCTGTTTTTAGTTAATTAATATTCAGCATATACAAAAACAGCCCATAGAGACGAGCTGTAATTGCTCCTCATTGGGCTGATTATCTCAAACGAACACTGACTTGAGTATTTCTTCAGGACTGTGCGTAAGAGGATTCACTCTTGTTATTGATACGAATCCTGGCTCGCTTTCAATACTTTGCGAATGAAAGCTACGATATACGTCGCCATATTCACACACTCGAAACTCACGCGCCATCTCAGTATCTTTTTTAAAGGGAATTTTCAGAAAACTCCACTCAACACATTGGCTTTTGGGAGTTACGAAGTACCATCCAGATACCTTGGTCACACCATACCTTTTTAACTTCTTAAGGATATTAGCTCGATCCGCCTCTTCCCCGTTCCAACAATCCAGTATCAGGAGCTTGTCAGAGTGTGGTTGAACGAGTCGCTTTACTTCTTTCCACATTTTTTCATATGCGACAAGATGTCCACCAGTATATGAACTCAGCCAAACAGTTCCGTACAGCTCGATGAGGATTTTGTCTCTACTCACCAAATCTATTGAGGGGTCCAGTGCCACAACCTTCTCACAGAAGGTTGACTTACCAGCACACTGCGGACCAATCGTTAAAATAACGTGTGTCACTTCACACCTCCGTTTCTAAGTTGAACCCTTAGGAAAGATATAATAATCACAGAAGTAGTCAACTATTGTTCGACTCATCTAAATCTGCTCGGCCGTCTAAAATATTTCTACTGTAACCAAGGGGCTAATGTTGTCATCACCCATTCATCATCTCGATATTTTGCTATAGAACTACCTCCCCCGTCTTCATAGTGATCAGCATCACGAGTAGCATAATGAATCACTGTTTCATTTGAGCCACGCCCGTATTCATCAGCCTCCTTCTTCCGTGCGTATGATATGAGTAGAAACCCATCACTATTCGGGTCTTTGATTTCAATCTCCAGCAAGGTGAGTCCTATCGGGTCATGTCCTTCACCTACTACTTCATACTCGGTTGTATTTGCATACTCTAAGAGCTTAGGAAGCACTTCTTCGCGTGACAAAATTTTTTCAGCCTTTGATTCAAATAACGGTTCTCTTTCCATACTAGTAATTATAGCAAGATTCCAAAGCGTATTCTAAACCATAACTGTCTGGGTGACCTAACTTTAGACGACCGAAGGGAGTATGAAAATGAAAGTACTCCTGGCAGTCTGGGACGAAGTTGGAACTTTTTTATACAAAAGCAGCCCACAAACGAAGTAATGGGACTTACGCTAATGGGCTGTTAAGCAGTCTTGATTTTTTCTGTTGGCAACAAGATATCTTGGTGCCAATCGTCCCAGGTGGCTTTGGTCAAGTAGATTTCAGATACGCAAGAAGTGTAGGTGCGACTTCTGAGTTGACCTTCAACGATATTGATTCGTAATCCATCATACACCCATCGAGGATATTTATATCCAGTGGGAGTAACCCAGCGACAATACCTTACAACCATGTAAGTTGGGGCTTCAGTAGGCAATGTGTCGGGCTGATAGATGAGTAAATCACCTGGACCAAACATAGGTTCAGGTCGTCTTGAAAAAAAGAGCGATAAAATTGACATCGGACATTCCTCTTTGTGGGTAGACGATGAGTTGTATTCAACTGTTAAATTAGCAAAAAATCGAGTAAATATCTACTGCCCATAGAAAATGTCTTGTAGAACTAGTATTAAGACCAAAGTTGGCCGTCTGGGACGAAGTTGGAACTTTTATACAAGAAAACGCCACCCCATTGACTGGGGTGGCGCGGTGACTCGGGAGCTAATCGGCAGGAACTTGGCACATGGCCTCGATTTCTTCAGAGGTCGGCGGTTCTTGTCGGAGAGGTGTCCCGTCATAAGCATTCAGTCCTGTTGTTTCTTCGTAGCGCTTCGCCAAGTCTGGCAAAGCGAGTTTGTTCAGGTTGCGTCGTAACACGAAAAGCTGGTCATGATTTCCCTCCGCTTCTTCGGTAAGAGCAGTAATCATTTTTATTCGGTCTAACATGATGTCCTCCGTCGTTAAACTTTCTGTAAAGTACCGCACAACGCTTGATAAGTCTAGTCTGGCAGACTTGGACTCGAACTTTCTAGAAGTTGCTAGGATAATTGCCTCAACAACCCAGTCACAACACCCCATAGAGTGAGGTCTTCTGTTAAATCATTTTTTGAAGAGTGTTTTTGTACCTTGAGTTCCCCATCTTCTGCTACCACAAGAATACTGCCACGTTTGGGTATAAGTGACCGGTCTATCACTAAAGTGTCCTTAGCTTTTATATCAGTTCCCTCCGGACCATCAGACTCCATTTTCATAAAAAATGTAGAACTGGGATTTTTCACCATCAAATCGTGTATATCGAGAGGTCTTTCTTCCCCACTATTCTTCATTACATCAAAAACTTTTCCCATATTTTCTTCACTTCGCTTAACGATGGACACATTGTGCCGTCATTAAGCGATTATTGCACCGCCAGAGGCGAGTAAATGAACCTGAAACAACACAATCATCATAAGTAACATCGCAGTCGCATAAACTATTTGTACCGGATGATGTCGTCTCCACTCAATAATGATTGAAGCCAGCAAAGCTCCAATCACAAATAATCCTAAGATAGAGTAAACAATCTGAAGGAGAAGGCGCGGTGAGGTCATAATACGATAAATCGTTGATGGTGATGAGGTAATATTGCCCACTGGTGCTGAAATTACTTCTTCAGCCCCTTCCGTAACATCCTCTGCCACGGTAGAAGCAAAGCTCTCATAAACTACCGTCCCTTCTTCAGTCACACTCACATTTGCCTCAGTATCTTCTTGGGCACCTGCGACCACAGGCGGAGCAACGGCTAGATCTTCCTCTATAACCGAGACGCCTTCCTCCGCAACCAGCACTTCAACCTCCTGTACTGCAGGAACAGTAGTTTCCTCAACCACTGGTGCTGACGCAACAGTAGCGGGAGTACCAAACATCTGTACCACAAACACCGTATCGTAGCCTTCGTACTGTCCTTTGGCTGTACCAATGCCTATCTCAGTGTATTTGGCATCCATAATATTTTCTCGGTGAGTAGGAGACTTGAGCCAAGCATCGACTACCGCAGACGAATCAGTGAAGTGAACAGCTAGGTTTTCACCAGCGTGAGCGTAGGAATACCCAGACTCATTAAACCAATGCCACGGAGAGACTCCAGTCGGGCTCCAGTGTGCAAAGTACTCATTCTTTGCCATATCCTCAGCTTTTAGGCGTGCAGCTTCATCAAGGGCCGGATTTCTAACTAGAGGTGACTTTCCTTCCTCAGCTCTTGCTGAGTTGGTAGCATCAGTCACAATTGCCGGCAAAATGGTTGAAACCAACCAATCGGAACTTACCCAAAGAATAGATTGTAAGTTCGCAATAGAAAATGAAATAAGGACCAAAACCATCATTCCAACCAGAGCTGCACGTTGGAGTATATGAGGTTTAAAGTCATTATCAGCGTTCGGTACAAAAACCTTTTTCAACCAGTTTTTCATAGAGAAAA